>JBAXRL010000977.1:0-1695 GCA_037131205.1 Actinomycetes bacterium
CGGCGGCAGGTGCAGCCGGTAGGTCTTCGCGCCGTCGAGGTACCGGCCCGCGGCATCGTGGTCGGCCATGGCGTACTGCGAGCCTATGCCGACCAGCCTCACCGCCATCGAGGGGCTGATCCCCACGCCGACGTAGAAGTAGAGCGTCCGCCCGTCGGGATCAAGCACCCCTCCCGGCGAGAATGCGGAGTCGTTGCCGATCCAGAGCACCTTCCACGCGCTGTTCGGATACAGGTAGGCATCGCTGTCCCGCGTGCCGAAGAGGATGGCGCGCGCCGTGGCGTTCCCGACCGCGGCGGCTTCGGCGAGGATGCCTTGCATCCGTGCGTCGGGGGCGAAGGGCGTGTCCTTGCGGATGCCGATGGCTGCGAGCAGGCCGCGGATCTCCGGGTCGACGGCCTCGAGCGGCTCTTCCCGGACGACGGTGGCGACGAGATCGAAGAACGACGCGTCGCTGGCGAAGACCATGTTGAAGGCCGCCCCGGAGATGTCCACGAAGTCCATCGCGGGCGGGTTCGCGGCACGGGCCAGCGGATAGGCGCGGAAGCCTCTCCTGGCGTTCTCGACGGCCGGCCGCGGGTCGCCGTCCACGATGAAGCCACGGGCGAACAGGAGATTCCCGTAGCTCGGCGAACGCACGACGAAGTAGCCGTCCGGCACATCGCCGGCGTAACCGGGAGGGAGGAGCAGGTACCTGCCACCCTGTCCGTGGTCCGGGCCGGCGTTGCCCACGTCGGTGACGAAGCGGCCCCAGGCGTCGTCGACCATGCCGAGCATGCGCGGCGGCACGTCGAGGACCAGAGGACCATCCTTCGTGTCGAACCAGGCTCCGATGTAGACGGTCTCGGTGTTCGCCGTGAGGAACAGCATGCGGGAGTCCATCAGCGACTCGGTGATGAGCACGGTCTGGTTGTGGGGACCGAAGCTGCGGAAGCCGGTGCGATAGGCGGACATCGCCGCCGCCGGCAAGGCGGCGAGGAAGGCCTGCACGCCGCGCTGGAAGTCGAGGTTGTCGTAGACCGTCTGCACGGTCGCGTCGTCGGGGAAGCCGTCGAAGAACCGCAGCGTCCCCAGGCGCGTCTCGACGCTGTCCGGCGTCAGGATCGACGCGGGGATATCGGTCGTCATCTTCAGCTTGTTCTGCATGTCCTCTCCCTCTGTGCTCACGTCATCCCACCAGCTCGATCTCGCCGGGCCGCCAGGTCTTGTCGAACCAGGGCTCGATCGGGGCGTAGAGGCGCAGCGTGACGAACCACCCCTTGCCGGGGACCGTCTGGATCCAGTTGGGCTCCTTGCCGGCGGGTGGCTCCGGGCCGAAGTAGACGTCCGCCGAAGTGTCGGCGTTGATGACGGTGCCGGGCATCTGGCTGCTGATCTCAGGGAGCACCTGCTCGGTCCGCAGCATCGAGCGCGTCTGCGGGTCGTAGATGGTCACCGCCCAGAACTCCTTCACCGGCGCGTCCGGCGGCAGGTGCAGCCGGTACGTCTTGCCGCCGTCGAGGTACCGGCCGGCCGTGTCGTGCTCGGCGTAGGCGTACTGCGAGCCTACGCCGACCATCTTGACCGACATCGCCGGGCTGACGCCCTGCGTGGCGTAGCAGTAGAGAGTGCGGGCGTCAAGGTCCAGGATCCCGCCCGGCGAGAAGCCGGGGTCGCCGCCGACCCACGCCATCTTCCAGGCGCCGTCGGGGTAGT
>JBAXRL010000978.1:0-1694 GCA_037131205.1 Actinomycetes bacterium
CGGCACCACTGGCGGCACCACTGGCGGCACCACTGGCGGCACCACTGGCGGCACCACTGGCGGCACCGCTGGCGGTACCACTGGCGGCACCACTGGCGGTACCTGCCCCAGCCGACACCATATGCGCGCCGGGCGATGCCCCTCCCTGCCCACCGAAGCCGCCGGCGTCCCCGAACTCGGCCAGGTACTCGGCGAGCGCGCGCTCCGCGGCCGCCTCGTCCCCGTCGCGCAGGCAGGCGGCCAGCCGCTCGAGCGCGGCGTTACGTCGCAGGCTGAGCATGGGCGTGGCGGTGAGCGGGTCGGTGAACTCGTAGGGGTCCTCGGGGCGCAGCACGTCGTTGTAAGCGCTACCAAACAAGCGGGCGCCGTGGGCAAAGGGGATGAAGTCGGCGATGTACACATCGACGCCGTGGTCGTGCGCGGCTTTGCGCTCCTGAAGAACCGCGCGCAGGCCGGCGTCATCCAGGGTCTCGAGCGGCGCGGCGCGCCCGTCGCCGGCCGCGCCGGTCAGCGTGGTGATCGGTCGCGACTGCAACGCGAAGAGCTCGTCGCGGCGCAGCGTCCACTCCACGTCCTGCGGCGCCTCGAAGTGCCCCTCGGCGCAGCGCGCCAGGCCGTACACAAGCGGCACCTCATCGGCGGCCAGCGGGGCCGCGTCGCGGCGGTTGCCGGGCAGGGGGATCAGGCGCACGCCGTCCGCCGCCGCCGACATCATCTCGAGACGCTCCGCTTGATGGTGCTCGAGCAGAGCGCCGTTGCGGCGGTCGAGCGTCCAGCGGTCGGGTTCGACGACGCCGTCCACAAGACCCTGGTTGAGGCCGTGCACGGCCTCGACCAGGGCCCGCCGGTCGTCGTCCGGGTGACAGATGAAGGCTACGCCCGAGCGCTCGCCGGGGACGATCTCCTGCACCACCACGGCCATTACGCTGCGCCTGGGGTCGAGACCCAGCTCCCGCCGGTAGAGCAGGGCCGCGTCGGACCAGAGCGAGGCCCACACGAGCTTGACGTGCTCGAGGATGGCATCGACGCCACGCACGTTCACATACGATTCGTGCAGACCGGCGAACGAGGCGCCCGCGGAGTCCTCACCGGGGGCCGACGAGCGCACCACGGTGGCCACCTCGGAGAAGCGCGCGGCGAGCGGCCGCGCCAGCGCTGCGCGCAGCTCCTCCGGCAGCATGGTGGTGAGAAACAGGCTGCGGATGCGCAGCGCCGCGTCCCACAGCTCCTCCCAGCGCATCTCGGCGAAGTCCTTGCGCTCGAGCTCGAAGAGGATACGGACGCGCAAGCCCGTCGCCTCGAGGTACGCCTCGTAGGCATCGGTGGTGACGGCCACGAACGGCGGTACGGCGATGCCCGCCCGCAACATGCGCGCCAAGGCGAGCGCCTTGCCGCCGACGCGCGCCGCCACGCGCTCGTCGATCGCTGCTTCCGGGATGAAGTAGGCCGGGACCGTCTCCGCCCTACCTCATGTGCAGTTCTGTAACGTTCTGGAAGCGGCTCACGATGAAGTACGTGTCGACCTCGAGCTCGACCAGCGCGCTCGTGGGCGCGCCCGCGAAGGGGCGCAGGTGCGGGTGGCGCGTGAGAAAGGCCGCGAACTGCGCGGCGCGCTCGTCGCCGGCCAGCTCGCGCGCCGCGCCGACCGCCGTGGCGGCTACGGCGCCGTGGAAGTCGAGGTCGTCGTCGGCGCG
>JBAXRL010000979.1:0-1689 GCA_037131205.1 Actinomycetes bacterium
CTGAGGGGTAGAGGTCCGGAGGGCCACGAGATCAGCGGTCCGCGGGGTGCACCGCGAAGCCCTCCAGGATGGCCTCTTGCCGGGCGCGTTTCGGCCTCCGCGCCCACCGTTTCTTGCGTCGCCGGGCAGGCGCGGCTACGCTGCCGAGGCCGTGACCGTACCGCACCCTCTGCCGTTGCTCGTCTGGCCGTTCGCCGGGCCCTCCGCGCTCGCCGCCGCCGCGGCGCGCGTGGACGACTGGCCGCGGCTCATCGAGCAGGCCGGGCACGAAGGGCTCCTCGGCCTGCTCGCCGCGCGGCTCACCGCGGCGCGGCCCTCGGGCGTGCCGCCGGAGGCCATGGCCGAGCTGGAGCGCCTGCGCCGCCTGAGCGCGCAGCGCAACCTGCGCATGACCGGCCAGCTCGTGCGCATCCTCGAGGCGCTCGAGCGGCACGGCATCGAGACGCTTCCCGTCAAGGGGCCGGCGCTGGCTCAGGATCTGTACGACGACCCCAGCGTGCGCATGTCGGGCGACCTCGACATCCTGGTGCGGCCCCGCGCCGCCGCGGCCGCCCGCCGGCTTCTGCTCGCCAACGGCTTCGAGGACGAGGGCAGCTACAGCGAGCGCCTGCTGCGCCGCGGGGCCAGGGAGGGCGAGGTGCATTTGCGCCGCCGCGACGGCGAGCCCATGGTCGACCTCCACTGGCGCCTGACGGTCGGCCACAGCGCCCGTGAGATCAGCGCCGACCGCCTGCTGGCTGGAGCGCGTTCGATCCGCGTGCTGGGCCGCGAGCTGCGCGCCCCCGGCGAGGCCGACCAGCTCCTTCTGACCGCCCTGCACGGCGCGCGGCACGAGTGGCGGCCGCTCGAGCTGCGCCTCGCGGTCGCGGTGCAGGTCGCGCGCCTGCCCGCGGCGGCGTGGCCCGATCTGCTCGGCGCGGCCCGCGAGCTCGGCTGCCTGCGACGCGTTCTGGTGGGAGTCGCGCACGCCTGCCGGCCGTTCCCGGTGGCCGTGCCGGCGGCGGTGCTGCGCGGCCTCGCGCGCGACCCGGTCGCGCCCGGCTACGCGCGCTACCTTTGCCGGACGGCCGGGGGCGCGGGCGAGGCAGCCGGGGGCGCGGGCGAGGCAGCCGGCGGCGCGGGCGGCGGCGCGGGCGATGGCCGGCCCGGCGCGTGCGATCATCTGGCCACACTATGGTGGCGCGTCCGCGGTGAAGACCGCGGGCGCGACGCGCTCGACCACCTGGTCATGCGCGGCCTGACTCCGGGCCCCGAGGACTGGGACGCCGTGCGCCTGCCCGCACGGCTCGAGTGGCTCTACTGGCTCTTGCGGCCGGCGCGCCTGCTTGCCAAGTACGCGCGCCAAGCCGTCCGCGAGCGCTGATCTCAACCGCTTCGACCGCTGCCACTCCGGCGCCTGGTGCACGACCGTCGCTCTGCAGGGACGCTCACGCCGGCCGGCCTCGCTCAGAGCGCGACCACTTCCAGGTCGGCGCCCGTGAAGTCGCCGCCCGTGGCCAGCAACGCCTCGCCGGAGAGCTTGGCCACCGCGCAGGTGAGGCAGTCGCCGTAGTTGAGCGCGGCGCGGTGACGGCCCTTGCCGTCGGCCAGAAAGGCCTCTGTGGACTCGACCCAGTGCGCGTCCGAGAAGGGCACGACTGTCACCGCGTATTCCTGGAGCAGGCGCGCGATCTTGGGGCGCGGGTCGCG
>JBAXRL010000980.1:0-1687 GCA_037131205.1 Actinomycetes bacterium
CTCGGCGCCGCGCCTCCGCCTCGAGCGTACGGATGGCGGCCTGCGGCGCGCTCACTGTGGTCCGGCGGAGCTGAGTCATGATGCTTGATGCTAGCATCGTGATGCGCGATGAGCAAGCGGGAGCGCGTGACCGGGCACGAACAGTGTCCGTGGGCGCCTCTCAGGCTCGCGGCAGGTGTATCCAGTCACGAGGCTCCCTTCGCGGCAGCGAGCGCCAACGCCACGGTCTTGAGCGGAGATCCGGGGAGTCGCTCGCCACGAACTAACGGCCTCTCCCGGTAGGGATGTGCGTGCGGGGCGTTCGTGGACCGGCCGGGCGGTCACGAGACGGCTGGAGCGCATGGATGATGGAGTAGTATTCCCGTGCAGTGCTTTGATTGCACCCGACTTCACCGAGTTCTTGTCGAAGGCATACGTGCACGGCGCAGGTCACGAGACGGATCCCTCGTAGCCCCAGGTAGAATCGGCACGGTGGCGGTGACCCCCCTTCTATCAAAGCCTCGGGACCAGGGAAGAGGAACAGGCATGAAGACGAGCGGGTCGCAGGAAGGCGAGTCTCCTGCTCATCTGATAGACACAAGGATCAAGGAGTTGGGCGACTGGCGGGGCGAGATGCTCGGCCGGCTCCGTGCCCTGGTCAAGGAAGCCGATCCCGGAGTCGTCGAGGAGTGGAAGTGGAGAGGGGTCCCGGTGTGGTCGCACGACGGGATGGTCTGCACAGGCGAGACCTACAAGAACGTCGTGAAGGTGACCTTTGCCAAAGGGGCGGCTCTGAAGGATCCTTCGGGCCTCTTCAACTCCAGTCTTGACGGGAACACAAGGCGCGCCATCGACTTCCACGAGGGCGAGAAGATCGACGAGGCGGCGTTGAAGACTCTCGTGGGCGCCGCCGTGACCCTGAACAGGTCCACAGCCCAAAGCTGATCCACAGAATGGGGAGAGGCCGCGTGGCCCGCCTCTCGACGCCTGACAAGCGCATCGAGCGGATGCCGAAGCGTCACCCGTTGACTAGTGTGACGGGACGCGTTGTGATCGGCTCATGATCAAGACGCTCGCCGACAAGCGCCCGCATGAGCTCTACCTCACCGGTCGAGCGCGGCGCTTTCCGCCGAACGTCGCAAGACAGGCGGCACGCAAGCTCGAGCACATCGACCCGGCGCGCGGTGCGTTAGACCGACGGATCGGGCTCGCACCTCAATCCAGAAGCCTCTGGAGCCCATCAAGGATGAGGTCGAGCCCGAATCCGAAGTCGGCGCTTTCGTCGTAGCCGGTCTTCATCGCATGCTCGACGACCATCTCCCTGAGGTAGGGGTACTCGTCGGCGGGAATCGTCCGAAGGAAGGCCTCCGCCATCTCCTCAGGCGTGACGTCGGGTGCGGCGGAGACGTTGAGCTGCTGCCGGCCGAAGCCGTAGATGTAGCTGTCGAGGAGCGAAAACGCACGCGCGGCCACTGCGAGCGTGAACCCGGCGCGCCGCAGCGTCCCCAGCACCCAGTCCAGGTAACGCAGCCGCGCCGGTCCGCTGCTCTCTCGAGAATCGATCAGAGCGCTCGCCCACCGGTGACGAGAGAAGACCGACTGCGCCGAGATCGCCCTGCGGCGCATGGCCTCCTTCCAACCCACCGCGTCCGCAGGCAGGTCGATCTCGCCGACCACGAGATCGACCATGCCGTCGAGGATGTCGTCC
>JBAXRL010000981.1:0-1687 GCA_037131205.1 Actinomycetes bacterium
CCTGCGCCGCCTCATGGAGAGCGGCATGGTCAAGTGGTCGGGCGGCAAGCCCAAGATCCCCAGTGGGCCACCGCTCAAGATCAAAGGCGGGCCGATCTCCCAGACCGTGCTCGATATGCGGGAGCGCGATTGATCGTGTACTTCGACACCAGCGGCTTGCTGAAGCTGTTCGTCGACGAGATGCACACCGAGGAGACGCGCAACTGGGCGCGCGCCGCCGACGCCATCGCGTTGTCGCGGGTGACGCTACCGGAGGCGACCTCCGCCATCGGCCGCCGGCATCGAACCGGCGGCCTCACGCTGCCCTCAGCCCGGCGACTTGTCAGCGAGATCGCCGCCTTCTGGCGCGCGGCTACCGTACTCGAGCTTGACGAGGTGCACGCCGCCGATCTCGCCTTCGAGCACGGCCTCCGCGGGTTCGACGCGGTCCAGCTTGCGGCGGCCCTGACCGCTCGCGACAACGCCGGCGCGGAGACCTTCGCCTTCGCCTCTTTCGATCTCGCGCTGAACCGGGCCGCCCGCGCCGAAGGCCTCACCGTTCTGGAGCCACTCGGCTGATAGCATCGGGCGATGGAGCGCTTCCGCCCTCTGCACCCCATCGCCAGCCTGCGCAGCCTCGACCCCAACGTGCGCAGCCTCGGCCTCGTCAGCTTCTTCGCCGACCTGAGCTCCGAGATCGCCTACCCGCTGTTCCCGATCTTCGTGACCTCGGTGCTCGGCCTTCCGGTGGCGGTGCTCGGCCTCATCGAGGGCATCGCCGAGGCGACGGCGAGCATCACCAAGTACCCCTTTGGCCAGGCCGCCGACTACACCGGCCGGCGCAAGCCCTTCGTGCTTGCCGGCTACACCCTCGGCGCCCTCGGCAAGCTGGTGATCGCGCTGGCCGCCGGCTGGCCGCTGGCCCTGGCCGGCCGTTTCACCGACCGCCTCGGCAAGGGCATGCGCACGGCGCCGCGCGACGACCTCATCGCGGCGAACACGCGGCCCGAGCAGCAGGGGCTGGCGTTCGGTCTGCACCGCAGCATGGATACGCTCGGCGCGGTGATCGGTCCGCTGGTCGCCCTGGCGCTGGTGCAGGCGCACGTCTCGCTGCGCTGGATCTTCGCCATCGCCGTGGTGCCGGGGCTGCTGAGCGTGCTCGCGATCGTGCTCTTCGTGCGCGAGCACCAGGAGCAGCCCCGACCTTCCGCCTTCCGCCTGTCGCTGCCCGCCTCGCCGGCCTTCCGCTGGCTGCTGGCCG
The DNA here is from genome assembly GCA_037131205.1 of Actinomycetes bacterium. Classification (GTDB taxonomy): domain Bacteria; phylum Actinomycetota; class Thermoleophilia; order UBA2241; family UBA2241; genus CAIXSE01. The sequence goes on from JBAXRL010000981.1 coordinate 1,241, forward strand.
GCGCCCTGCTGTTCGCGATCGGCAACTCGAGCGACATGTTCATCCTGCTCAAGGCCAAAGACATCGGCATGGGCACGTCGGCGGTCATCCTCCTCTACGTGCTCTACAACGTCGTGTACTCGGCCGCCTCGCTGCCGCTGGGCGGCCTCAGCGACCGCGTCGGTCAGTACCCGCTGGTGATCGCCGGCTACGGCGTGTTCGCGGTCGTGTACGTCGGGTTCGCCGGCGCCGGGTCGGGCCTGGCGCTGGCCGGCCTCTTCGCCGTCTACGGCCTCTACATCGCCGCCACCGAGGGCACGAGCAAAGCGCTGATCGGGCGCGCCATCCCTACGGGCGAGCGCGCCTCGGCGCTCGGCCTCTACTACACGGCCACAGGCCTCGCGAGCTTCGCCGCCAGCACCACCGGCGGGCTACTCTGGAGCGCCGTGGGGCCGTGGGCGACCTTCG
>JBAXRL010000982.1:0-1686 GCA_037131205.1 Actinomycetes bacterium
CGGGCCGCGGCTGACGGAACCGCGCCGGTCGATGCGCGAGACGACGCGTGCGGGCAAGCGACTCGCGGCCGGTGAAAGCGTGGGGAGGGAGGGCTGTGTTCCCCTCAGTTTCCCTCGCGGCTTTCGCGACCCGCGGCCGGTGAGGATGGGCGAGGAAGAGCCGCATGCCCCTCAGACGAGACGAGACGGCGGCGTCAACGTTGACGTGCGCGCTCACGTCAGCGCACGCGGCCTGCCGGCGTGTGCATGGTCGAAAACGGCCGAAGGCCGAAGGGGGGGTAGCCGGCTTGCTCCTCCCGCGCTGCGCCGCCTGCCGACCGGCGCATGTGGACGGGCTGGTGCAGGGCAATCTGTGACGACCGCGAGGAGTGGCCTCCGGCCTCGAGGTCGAGACCCGGCGGGCAGCGGGCGGCCGCGGCCGCACGCCGATCGGTAAGATAAGGAAAGGGCCATTCCTTATCTTACCGATTCGCACTACCTCGCCAGGGGGCCGCGGCCGCCGCGCCGCACGAAGTCCACGTGCATGGCGTGGGTCTGGGCGGCATCGTCTGGCCGGCCATCTCCCTGAGCAGCGGGTGGAGGGGAGCCGGGGAAGGAGGAACTGACCGACCTCCTTGTGGTCGGATCCGTGGACGCGGTTGACGGAAGACTCTGTGCCGCGGGCGCCGACCACGCCCTTCCGCGGTTGACGGAAGACTCTGTGCCGCGGGCGCCCCCGCGGCCGGGCGGCGGGACGCGCGCGGGGTGGGCTGTCTTCCCATCGGTTCGCCGACCTCCCCGGCGCGAGGTAACAGCCCGAGAACGAGGCTCGGCGGTTCTAGCGGCCGTCCGGCGGAGGAAGCCGCAGGGAGTGGCGCAAGGGCTCGTCGATGCGCTGCATCGCCGGCGCGCCGGCGACCCCCATCATGCGCCCCAGACGCTCCTATTCGATGGTGTACACCTGGGAGCAGTTCGCGAACGACGCTTTGGGCAGGGCGGCGTCCGCGAGCTCGACGATGAACGGATAGGGCTTCCTGGGTCTGCTCGACGTCACGGCAACCACGATGGTCGTCGGCGACGCCGAATTGCCGATGTCGTTCCGCACGACGAGAGCGGGGCGAACGCCGGCCTGCCCGCTGCCCCGGGCCGGATTCCAATTGACTGGGAAGACCTCGCCGCGATGCGGCGCGGTCACCATTCGGGCAGAGTCTCAGCCGCGGCCGGCAGGCTCGCCGCGGCCGGCAGGCTCGCCGCGGCCGGCAGGCTCGCCGCGGCCGGCAGGCTCGCCGCGGCCATGGTGCGCGCCTCGCCGGCCATCTCGCGGTACCCTTCCTCCATGAGTAGAGCCAGCTCCTGGTCGCGCAACAGCGCGATAGCCTCCAGCACGATCTGCGTCTTGGACTGCTGTCGTTGCCCGGCCTCGCGTGCGAGGAAGTCGAGAGCCCACTGAGGGAGTCGGAAGGTCGCAGGCTTTCTGGGCATGACGACGGCCATCTTCCACCTGCTCCGAATTGCAGGGACGCATTCCAGCACGTGGGAGGCGAAGAGCTACATAACGTAGTGTCCCCGAGCTGTACACAGCAAGGCCATCGGCTGAGGCCGCAGGCGACACAGGAAAGAGCGCCGGAAAGGTGCGGAAACGCGGGGATCTCGCGTGGTGGGCGACGTTGGAATTGAACCAACGACCTCCTGCTTGTCGAGCAGGCG
>JBAXRL010000983.1:0-1669 GCA_037131205.1 Actinomycetes bacterium
CGGTGTCGATGCGCTCGTCGAACTCACTGAGCAGAGGGAAGAAGCTGTCCACCAGGGCATCGACCACCGCGTACAGGACGAAGGCGGCGTTATCGGTGTGCAGGTGGTGCGTGGTGATGCGGGTGCGCAGGTCGCTGAAGGCCGGGCAGTCGTCGTGGTGCACGGTCACGAGGTAGTGCCCGGAGAGGAAGCAGTGCACCTCGACGAGGTCGTCCTCGTCGCGGTTCGCGCCGTAGACCACCAGCATCACGTAGTCGTCGTAGGCGTCCAGCTTCGGGCGCTGACCGAAGTGCTCCGAGTCTTCCAGGGCGATGGGGTGGAAGCCGAACACGTCGCGCAGCAGCGCGAGGCCTTCGGCGTCGGGCCCGTGGATGTCGAGCCAGAAGAAGCCGCCGGCCTGCAGGCGCGACGCTACCGCGTCGCGGTCGGCCGGCGCCACGGCGCTGTCGGCGTCGACGAGGAACTGGGTGGACGACGTTGCCGTGGCTCCTCCTCGCACGCGGGTCGTCGCGGATGCTACTCCCGGCCGCGCCGCGACGCATCTCCTACATCAGCGGTTGCATCTGTCGCCGACATACATTTTACTACCCGGAACCTCTAAACGACCCTTTGGGGGGTATCGTGGCGAACCGTCGCACCGGGCATCCGCCGACAGCGCGCACCACCTCACTTTCGCTCATGCTCATGGCTCTTCTGTTCGCTCTGCTTGTCGCGGCCGCTCCCGCGTCGGCCTTCGAGGACTGGGAGCACGGTGGAGCCAAGGAGTCGACGTGCGACAGCAGCGGCTGTCACAAGGACGATCAGCCGATCACCAACACCGCCTGTATCGGCTGCCACTCGGGTCGCACGACATCGGGGTCGCAGAAGTGCTGGGATTGCCACGCCCCGGGCGCGACGCCGCCCTCGAGCTGCGCAGACTCGTGCCACCTCTTCCAGGCCAGCGGCGACGAAGACTACTCGTATTCGATCGCCTTCACGCACGGGACGACGCCCCATCTCGGCGCCTCGGGGTATGGCAAGACCTGCATCGACTGCCACGGCGCGGGGGGCGCGCATCATGACGCCGCCGCGGCCTCCGCCCCCGCGTGCGCGACCTGCCACAACGGCGCGTACGCCGCCGCGCCTGTCGGCCACGAGGGCCGTAGCAGCGACTGCCAGTCGTGCCACACGGGCATGAACCGCCCGTCCGGCGACTGCGCCTCCTGCCACGTCGGCAACCCTGGCTCGGGTGGGCCGCAGATCACCTATTCGAGCTCGCAGGCCTGCGCCGACGCCGGCTGCCACGGCAAGGTCAAGAACCACGTGGGCACGTCGATCGGCGCCGCGGCCTGCACCACCTGCCACGCGGAGCACTACAAGTCGCTGGGCGCCTGCACGAAGTGCCATGCGGACCCGAAGAGCTTCCACCACGGCACCGCCAAGGCCACCCCGCTCGCCGACTGCGCCACCTGTCACAACGGTTCGATCGCGGCCGCGCCGCCCCTGAGTCATGCCGCCTACGGTACCCAGTGCGCTTCGTGCCACATGGGCATGAACCGCCCGTCCGGCGACTGCGCCACCTGCCACGCGAAAGCGCAGGGTACCTGGCCGGCCGTGGTCTCCACGAATCCTCTCGCCTGCGCCGACGCCGGCTGCCACGGCAAGGTCAAGAACCACGTGGGCACGTCGA
>JBAXRL010000984.1:0-1669 GCA_037131205.1 Actinomycetes bacterium
GAGATCCCCGCGCCGGGATCCACCGGCAGCACCGGTCCCCAGACGACGATGCCTGCAACGGCGCCGGTCCGCGGGTGCGAGCCGGCGGCGGCGGCGGTGGACGCCGCGGCCAGCACGAGGATCACCACGATCGCGGCGGCGACAAGCAGCCGGCGGCCGCGCAAGGTGGCAGTCAACGGCCGGGGGCGTCGCGGCGAGTCTCCGCCGTTCATTGTCGGCACGCGAGGCATCCCGTCTCCTCTCTTCGCTGTCGGTGCGTTACCCATACTGTTTCCGGAGACGGGCGTGACGCAACCCGCGTTCACGGGCGACCTGACGGGCCTCGCCTGCTTTGTCGCCCTCTGTGCCGGACGCTCCGGCCTGTTCCTGACTGAGTGCGACTATCGTGAAGCGGGTCGGCCCGGTATGTTTGGAGGCATGAAAGACTTGCGAAGGACGCAGGAGGCGTGCTGGCCAGTGCTGCACATGAGTGAAGGGTTCGACCGAGGAGGACGATCGGCGCCCGGCGCCGAGGCGGGTGCAACGTGAACGTCTGCCCGTCCTGCGCCACAGAGAACGCGACCCTGGCGAGATTCTGCATGGAATGCGGGACTCCGCTCAAGAGCAGTCGTGGCCACACCTCCGAGCGCAAGATCGTCACGTCCCTGTTCTGCGATCTGGTCGGCTTCACGGCGCTCTCGGAACGCGCCGACCCGGAGGACGTCGACCGCCTCCTGCGCGAGTTCAACGCGCTTGCCGGGCGGATCGTGCGCTCGTACGGAGGCTCGGTGGAGAAGTTCGTCGGCGACGCCGTGGTGGCCGTGTTCGGCGTGCCGCTGGTCCGCGAAGACGATCCGGAGCGCGCCGTGCGCGCCGGTCTGCGCCTGCTCGAGGGCATGGCGGAGCTGCCGCGGATCGATGGCGCACCAGTCCGCGCCCGCGTCGGCGTGAACACCGGGCGCGTCCTGGTGCGGCTCGATGTGGACCCGCAGGCCGGCGAAGGATTCCTGGTGGGCGACGCGGTGAACACCGCGGCGCGCCTGCAGACCGTGGCCCCGCCGATGGGCGTGGTGGTCGGCGAGGCCACGCACGCGCTGACCGCCGACCGGTTCGAGTACGAAGACCTCGGCCCTTTGGCCCTCAAGGGCAAGGCGGCGCCCACGCCCATCTGGCTGGCCAGACGCTCCGTGACTCGCACCGGACTGGAGTTCGACGCGGCTCCTGCCGGAGAGCTCCGCGGCCGGGCGGCGGAGCTCGAGGCGCTGACGAATCTGCTGAAGGGCGTCAGCCGGTCCGGCGAGCCGCGCTTCGTGCTGCTGTTGGGAGAAGCCGGCATAGGCAAATCGCGCCTCATCTTCGAGCTGGCGCGCTTTGTCGACCTGTGGCCCGAGCTCGTCACGTGGCGGCAGGGCTCGTGTCCGCCCTACGGCGACGTCACGCCGTTCTCGGCGCTCGCCCAGATCGTCAAGGCGCAGGCAGGCATCCTGGAGTCCGACGATCTGGGCGAGGTCGGGCGCAAGCTCGACGAGATGCTGCTCGAGAGCGCCGAGCGCGACTGGCTCGGCGGCCGCTTGCGGCCGCTCCTGGGCCTGGAGGCCCCATCGGCGTCCGCCGAGGAGAACGTCGCCGCGTGGCGGCGCTTCCTTGAAGATATGGCCGGGCGGTGCCCGACGGTCCTCGTCTTCGAGGA
>JBAXRL010000985.1:0-1669 GCA_037131205.1 Actinomycetes bacterium
GTTGCCGGGCGCGCAGGTTGAGCGCCACGTTGCCGAAGCGGTCGACGAGCAGCGCTGTGGTCGTGAGGCCGTCGCGGTGCCGGCGCAGCTCGGGGAGCTCGAGCCGCGTGAGGCCGGCGGACGGGATCGCCGCTCCGGCGACGTCGAGCGCCAGCCCGTCGGCGAGCCGGGCCGCGACCGGAGCGAAGATGTCGCGGCCGTGGAAGGTCGCCGAGAGGGGCGCCAGCCAGAGCTCTTCGTTGGTCAGCTCGTGGGCGGCGACCACGCCCCCGTCAAGATCGGCGGCAAGCGTGAGCAGCCCGTTGTCCGGGCCCACGAAGAGGCGGTCGCCGCCGCTGCGCAAGGCGACCGCTCGCCGGCGACCGCCCACCCCGGGGTCGACCACCGCGAGATGAACGGCCCTGTCGGGCATGTACGGCAGCGTGTTGCGGAGCACGAGAGCCCCGGCCAGCACGTCGCGCTCCGGCAGCCCGTGGGTGACGTCGATGACGCGCACCTCGGGCGCGACGCGCGCGATGACGCCGCGGCACACGCCGGCGAAGTCGTCGGCGTGACCGTAGTCACTGGCGAAGCAGATGGGCCTGGGCATGGTCACAACCTACGACGTCGCCGGCGGCGGCGCAACAGGCCGGCAAAGACGGGACTCGACCCGCGGGCAAGCATCGCGCCCCAGCCGGCGGCAAGACCGCTCTCGGGGCAGTCAGCCCGGGAACTCGCCCTCGGTGTTTGGGCGGCCGAAGCCCCCGGGCGAACCGCACCAGCCCCCGACGACCGCGCGCAGCGACTCGTCGTCGAGCTCCGCGGCGGCCGTGCCGGCGGCGGCGCTCTTCCAGTCCTCGGGGGTCACCGCGAAGCCGGCGTCGGTGGCGAGAGCGCACAGGCCGGCCACGCGCTCGGCATCTGCGGCGCCCTGCAGAGCGCGTGCCTGCTCCTGCAGGTCCGCATCGGTCTCGAGCTTGGCGAAGAATGCTTTCAAGTCGTCGATCGGCATGGTGCTCCTTTCGCGCGCCACGTCGGCGGCGCGTTGAACGTCTGAGCGGGCTCGAGGCGTCGGGCCTACCCCTGGAACTCGCGCTCGGGGCGTGGGCCGAGTGCGGACCCAATCACATCACAAAGCCCTCCGACAACCGCGCGCAGCGCCTGGTCGTCGAGCTCCGCGGCGGCCGTGCCGGCGGCGGCGCTCTTCCAGTCCTCGGGGGTCACCGCGAAGCCGGCGTCCGCGGCGAGGCGGCAGAGGCCGGCAACGCGCTCGTCGTCGGCGCTACCCTGCAGAGCGCGTGCCTGCTCCTGCAGAGCAGTGTCGGTCTCGAGCTTGGCGAAGAATGCTTTCAGGTCGTCGATCGGCATGGCTTCTCTCCTCGTTCGGTCATACAGTGGCGGCGGCGATCCCTTCGAGGCGCCGCCGGCGATCAGCCCTGAAACTCGTGGTCGAGGTGTGGGGCGAAGAAACCCGAGCTCTCACAGATCCCGCCGACGACCGCGCGCAGCGACTGGTCGTCGAGCTCAGCGGCGGCCGCGCCGGCGGCGGCGCTCTTCCAGTCCTCCGGGGTCACGGTGAAGCCGGCGTCCGCGGCGAGAGCGCACAGCCCGACCACGCGCTCGTCGTCGGCGCTACCCTGCAGAGCGCGTGCCTGCTCCTGCAGGGCAGTGTCGGTCTCGAGCTTGGCGA
>JBAXRL010000986.1:0-1667 GCA_037131205.1 Actinomycetes bacterium
GGTCCGGTGAGACGCGTAGTACCGTCCTCTGCCAACGTGACGGCCAGGCCCTCAAACCAGTCCGACCACTCCCGATCGAGATGGCCATCGATCCGGATCTCGTAGATCGTCGGCTGTGTGTTCGGCATGGGCCTGTGTCCGTTCTCGCGGGTGATGACGATGCGTGCCACCAGCTCGGTGCATAGACAGGATAGGCGTGCCGGAGTGCCTTCGGTAGACACTTCGGTGTGGGGCGGAGTGTTGTTGTGAGTGTTGTTCTGCGGTGGTGAGGAGAAGGGCGCAGGAGGTCGGCGGGGCGCGAGGGGCTGCGTCTACAGCAGGCCCAACTCCCTGGCGCGGGCGACTGCCTCGGTGCGCCGCTGTACTCCCAGCTTCTCGAAGATGCGGCGGTTGTGGCCCTTGACGGTGTCCAGGGCCAGGTAGAGCCGCGTGCCGATCTCCTGGTTCGAAAGGCCCTGGGCGATCAGCCGCAGGACTTCAAGCTCGCGTGGGCTGAGCGGATCGGCCGACGACGAAGGACCGGCAGCGGGGGACGCCGGAGCGGAGGCTGCCGGATGTTCGCCCTCCGCCTCCCGCCGGAAGGCGGCCAGGAGCCTGCCTACGTAGTCCGGTCGGATACCCTGCGCGGCCGCCACCGACAGGAGGTCCGCCATCGGCGCCCCTTCGTCCACGAAGAGACGGATGAAGCCGCCGGGCTCGGCCAGCGCCAGCGCGTCGTCCAGCGAGTGCGCCGCCGCGCCCTGTTCCGCCCCGCCTTCTTCGTCGAGCGCGTGCTGGGCGACGGCCTGCAGCACCAGCGTCCTCAGCCGCTCGTCCGCCCAGCCCTGGGCCTCCAGGCGCTGGCCCAAGGGTTCCAGCACCGCCAGCGCGGCCGCCGGGTCTCCCTGAGCGATGAGCACGCGCGCCTGGCTGAGCGGGAGGTCGTACTGCCCGGCCAGTCGAGCGGCAGCGGCCACCTGGCCCTGTCTGATCAAGATGAAGACCTGGGCGGCGGCGATCTCCGGCAGCCGCATGATGAAGGCGTTGTCGTGCGCTGATCGCTGTGCCTCGGCCAGCATCGCCGCCGCGCCTTCCACATCGCCCCGGGCCAGCGCCACGCGGGCGAGGAAGACGTCACTGGCGACGGACCGGTCGATCGCGCGGTCATAGAGCCGGGCCAGTTGCCGGCTCTGCTGCGCGTGCCGTTCGGCGGCATCCAGGTCGTTCCACTCGCAGGAGATGGCGGCCAGGCTGAGATGTGCTTCCTCCACGTTCGGCAGCGGGTGGGCGCCGGCGAGCTCCAGCATTCGCCGGTAGCTCCCGGCCGCCTGGTGGAGCTGGTTGTCCAGCTCCTGCACCTTGCCCAGGGCCTCGGCGGCCAGCATCCTTGAGAACACGCTCCCCGATCTCTCGGCGAGCTCGACACACTCCCGGCAGTCGCGAGCGGCGGCGACTCGATCGCCCCCGAAGAGGTGGGCGTACGTCGCCGCCCAGGCGGCGGTGAAGCGGAAGGGCAGGTTCTCGGGGCGCAGGTACTCCTGCGCACGACGCGCCTGGGCGGCCATCGTCTCGACGTCGTAGCGGGTGAAGGCCAGGGTGGCCCGGGCACAGGCTATCTGCCCGATCAGGTCGCGGACCTCCTCGTCGAGCTCGACGCCCTGCAGCGCGCGCTCGGCCGCCTGCAGCTT
>JBAXRL010000987.1:0-1667 GCA_037131205.1 Actinomycetes bacterium
CAGCGGGCTCCCTGTGGCTCCTGTGGCCTGTCAGCTTGGTCTACCTGCTGCCGGCCTCGAATGGTGTCTCGTTCATCTGTTCATCGTCCCTTCCTTGCCAACAAATCTGCCAACATGCCCACGAAACAATGGAGCTGGTGGCACTGTAGGGGTCTGTGTGGAGGCTGGAAGGGCACCGCAGGCACGCCCAGGGGCGTCTGAAGATCGCGGCGTCGACAGTTCAAATCTGTCCCTCGCCACCACAAATCCCCGCAGAACGGCGCAATCTGAGCTTCGCCATGCCTCCAACACTTGCACCGTTGGATGCGCGTTGGATACTCTTGCGCGTCAGGCACGCACAACGGAGTGGGGTGCAATGTCCGTCCCTGAGATGAGGGACCGCCCGGGCCGGTACACCGTCGTCGTCAACGATCGCGTGACGGGCGCCGGCGAGAAGCCGGCCAAGGTCACAAAGCGGGTCAAGGGCTTGCGCAATGCGCAGGACGTCGATCGTGGCCTGAACAACCTCCGTGAAGACGGCTCGCTGATCGCCTGGCCGCAGACGCTGTCCGCCTACGCCGCCCGCTACCTCGAGTCGCGTCGTGCCGAGGTCAGCCGGCAGGCTTACGCAGGGTACGCGCGCATCGTGCACGAGTACATCCATCTTCACGCTATCGGCGCCATGAAGGTCAGCGACGTCAACGGGACTATTGCGCATCAACCCCTGCACGGTCGCGAAGGCGCCCAAGGACGACAGCATCGAGGAGCGCGACTCCGAACCCGGCACCGACCCCGAGGCGGCGCGGCAGTTCCTCGTTGAAGGCGAGGGGATGACCGTGCACACCATCGCTGCCGTTGCCCTCGGTACTGGCCTGCGACGGTCGGAGCTGGTCGGTCTCAAGTGGGGGGACGTCGACTTCGATGCCGGCAACCTGCACGTCGTCGGCAGGATCACGATCCCCGCCGAGATCCTCTCCAGGCCGGGCGTCTCACAGCCATGGAGCTCGCCCTGATCAAGGGCCACGCCGAGGCCGGTGAAGAGATCCTCCAGGCGATCCCCTTCCCCTGGCCGATCGCCGCGATGGCTCTGCGGCACCACGAGCGCGAGGACGGCGCGGGCTACGCCGCCGGCCTCAGTGGCGAGGCCATCCTCCCCGAGGCGCGTCTGCTCGCCGTGGCCGCCGCCGTGGCCGCCTGCGAGCAGGCGTTCGCGAAGGGGTTCGGGTTCGGGGAAGCCTGAGCCGGAGGCGATGACGACCACTGTGCCCCTCTGTGCAGGCAAGCTCCTCGTCGCTATCTGCGCGCTCTGCCTCTGGTCGGCCGCCTTCGCGCCGGCCCAGGCGCTCTGTCAGGACACGCAGCACGTCCTCGTCCTCAATTCCTACAACAGCGGGCTCACCTGGACCGATAGCGAGGACGCGGGGATCAGATCGGTGCTCCAGACGCGCGTCGCGGATCTCGTGGTGCACAGCGAATTCCTGGACACCAAGACCATCTCCGATGCCGAGCACTACCAAAGGGTCTTCGGGCTCATCAAACACAAGTACGCGTCTATCCCGCTCAGCGTCGTCATCGCGACAGACGACGACGCCTACAACTTCTATCTCGAGCATCACAAGGCGCTCTTCCCGGGGGTCCCCGTGGTGTTCTGCGGCGTCAACTACTTCAGCGACGCGCAACGCCAGGGC
>JBAXRL010000988.1:0-1667 GCA_037131205.1 Actinomycetes bacterium
GGGGTGCGCGAGCGCTGCACGCTCGGCGAGAAGGTCGTCGTGGGCCGCGGCAGCGTCGTCGAGAACGACACCACCATCGGCGACCTCACCAGGATCCAGACCAGCGTGTACATCACCGCGTACATGACCATCGAGGAGCGCTGCTTCATCGCGCCGTGCGTGCAGACCACCAACGACAACTTCATGGGTCGCACCGAGAAGCGCCACAAGCTGATCAAGGGCGCGACCATCCGTCGCGGCGCGCGCATCGGCGGCGGCGTCGTGCTCTGCCCGGGCATCGAGATCGGCGCGGAAGCGTTCATCGCCGCCGGCGCCGTGGTCACCAGGGACGCGCCGGCCGGCAAAGTCCTCATGGGCGTGCCGGCCCGCGTCGTGCGCGACGTGTACGAGGACGAGCTGCTCGAGAACCAGTGAGCGGCTGAAGCCGGCGGCGGCGGAGCCCTTCGGCCCCGCCCCCCGTCTCTCGTCGCATCCGTGCCCGCCGCGAAACGACCCGTTCAGAAGCGCCCGAGGCCGGCCAGATGCGTGCTCAGCCGCGGCCCGCCTTTGAGCAAGCCCATCTTGCGGCGCACGTTGGCGCGGTGGAACGACACCGCCGAGCGGGAGACGTGCAGCGTCTCGGCGATCTCGTCGGTGGTCTTGCCGAGGCGCACGAAGTTGGCGACCTCGGTTTCGCGCCGCGTGAGCGGCCGGCCCGTGCCCGCGGCGCGCGCCAGCCGCTCGCCGAACGGCCCCACGATCTCGCGGAGGTTCACGCGCAGCGCCTCGACCTCCATGCGTTCGGGGCGATGCGTGAGCATGTGGCTGAGGCGGTCGAGCGTGGGCTCGATGAGCTGCTCCACGTTGTGCACGATGCGCTGCTCCAGCTCGGCGCGGTCCTGCTCACGCTGTTCGAGCAGGACGCGCAGCGCCGCGTTACGCTCGTCAAGGATCGTCGCCTGCCGCCGCAGGGCGCGCTCCGAGCGGCTGAGCTCCACCTGCATGGCCTTGCGCTCGGTGATATCGGCGCCGAGCAGAAAGTAGCCGCGCTCATCGCCCAGACTGCACGGGATGACGTTGAGAAGCAGGGTCTTCAGGCGGCCTTTGACGGGGCAGTCGACCTCGAGCTCGGCGGCGCCCTGGCCGCTCCCGAGCTCGTCGATGATGACCGCCATCACCTCGGGGGGAAAGTCGTCGGCGGCGTTGCCGGCCAGCATCTCGTCCATGGTCTTCTCGAAGAAGGCGAGGGCATCGGTGTCGGCGTCCACGTAGTTGCCGCGAGCGTCGACCTGTACGGCGGGGTTGGGGATGCGGAACAGCACGTTGCGAAGCTCTTCGGCCGCGCGGACGGCGCGCTGCGCGTCGCGCTCCGCGGTGACGTCGCGCATGGCGCCGATCATGTTGGCCGGCTGCCTGGCCTCGTCGAGCAGGATGACGCCCTGGTCGCTGACGGTGATCCACGTGCCGTCCTCGTGGCGCAGACGGTACTCGGTGTTGTACGTGCGTCCGTGGGCCACGCTCTCCCACAGCGCCGTCGTGGCCGCTTCGTGATCGTTCGGGTGGACGCGCTCCAGCCAGCCGGCGAGGCTGCGCGGGAAGGCGCCTGGGGGGAGCCCCAGCATCTCGTCCAGTTGCTCGCTGAAGTAGATGGCGCCGGTCTGGATGTTCCAGTCGTACAGCACGTCGAA
>JBAXRL010000989.1:0-1666 GCA_037131205.1 Actinomycetes bacterium
AGCACCTCATTCCTGAGCCGCTCTGTGATCAGGCTCTCGAAGAGCTGGCTGACGGGCGCGTGGAGCTCGTCAACAACGGCCAAGATCCTGCCGGAGTCAAATACAGGAATCTCGCCGGTCGGCGTCCAGAAGCTGTCAATGTCGAGAAGGAAGAAGGGCCCGGAATCCGCCATGGGACGCTTCAGGTCGCCGCCGGGATCGACCGCGTACCCCTCTCGAGGCCCGTAGCGCAGCACGATCGAGCGCCCGGGCCCAGCGTCGAACCTGACAAGGCCCTGCCACTCTGCCGCCAGTAGCCCAAGGCGAGAGCCCACAGGCGCGGGGCCGAGGAGGCTGCCATCGACCCAGTCTGCCCACATCTCGTCGGCCGACACCGTGCCGGGGATGCGGATCTCATCCACATAGCGCAGCCCAAGGCGCTCCATGCCATCGATCGGCTCGGCCGACTCGCGCGCCTCAAGGGCGAGCGCGACGATCGCACGCAAACGCTCGTAGCGGTCGTAGGCTGTGGTTTCCACCACCACTGACTCGGCGCCGAACGTGACGGCAGTCGTCAGGTCGCGACTCGTGAACTTGGGAACTTGTTCACTCGAAATCTCAGGAGGTGCGCCCGACGTCGCCCGTATGGTGGTCAGGCTGGCCTGGCGCAGCAGCGGGAGGTCGGGGGCCAGCACCTTCTTCGCCCGAGCCACGGCCGCAGACGACAGTGGTCCTGAGGCGGGGTGACGAAGCTCGAACGCCACGAGCACCACAGACGCATTCGGATAGAGTTCACGGTCGCTCATCACAGTCATGATACTACCCCAGAAACCAAAACAGATACCTGAGCCAGGCGCTGGTGATATCCCCCCTTCGTGACGACGAGGACCAGCGTCCTGCGGTGCATCCGGCGGAGCTGTTCGGTGTGGATCAGCCCCATGCAGTCGGACCCAATCGAAGTCTCCCACGAAGCCTCCCACGTGAGTCTCCCCGAAGAGGCGGCAGTGAACAAGACACCCATGGTTGACGTTGAAAACGGCCGCGCGACGAGGACAAATGTCACAACCGTAGTCCGTGCCAAGCCGAACACTCATGCCACCCTCGCCGCAGGAGAACTCGAACGCGAAGCCTCCGACGTCAGCCGCGTGAGCAATCTGCCAACGAGACTGCAGCGCGCGCCATGCAGGTCGCGCTCACTCCCAGCCTGGACTTCTGGGTCAAGAACAGGCCGGACATGCTGCAGACACCTACGCTCAGAACCAGCTCACCGGTCTGCTCGACCGAGGCATCCTGGGCCCCAAGACGCGCTACCTGCTGCTCGTGGGCCTCTCCATGATGAACGGCCACTGGGAAGGCGTGCTGCCGCAGGCGTGCAACGCCAAGGCCGCCGGCGCCACCGACGAGGAGCTCATGGAAGTCGCGTTCTGCGTGTGCTACTCCGTCGGCAAGGCCAAGCTCCAAGAGAGCGGCGCGTGCCTCCGCAAGGTCTTCGAGAGCCCGACGTTCAAGGCGATCTTGTCGCTGGCGGAGGAGCGCACGAGCCACTGAACCCGGGGTGGTTCAGTGAGCGAGATGAGTTTCCGCCTCGGCCGCAGCAACAGGCTGCGGCCGAGGCGGAAAGCCAGAAGCCGTCCTAAGGGCCTATCCCAATAGGTCTGCACGCACGGATGCGCCCGTGGACACGTCG
>JBAXRL010000990.1:0-1663 GCA_037131205.1 Actinomycetes bacterium
TGACCCTTGATACGGCGGGATGTCGCTGGAGCTCGGCGCGTCCCAGGTGTCCGGAAAGCCCATGAGGTCGTGCGGATTGACCAGCGTCACGATGAGCGCGAACGGCCTCGACGAGCGAGGGTCCGCGCGCTTGAGGAAGGCCGCGGCCTGGGCGGCGTACTGGGCGTCGTAGTCGGTGTCGCCGCCGCCGAACGTCTGCGCCTGCTGGTCGGTCCCGGAATCGGGCGGGAGCCAGCCGAGGAAGCCATACTGCCCGAGGTCTCGCGGGCTCTGCACGGCCAGCGTGCCGGTGGGATCCTTGCCGATGTGCCACTTGCCGCGGTATTGCACGTCGTAGCCGGCCGCCGCCAGCAGGTTCGCCATGTTCTTGCGGGACGGCTGCAGGGTCGCCTGGCCGATCGCGTCCATGCCGTACTGCAGCACTTCGGTCACGCCGTGCTCGGCGGGATAGACGCCGGTGAACAGCGAGGCCCGGCTCGGCGAGCACATGGAAGCGCTGCAGAACGCGCGCCTGAAGGTGAGTCCGTGCCTCGCGAGCCGGCGGCGGTTCGGCAGATGCTCGTCGGCCCAGCCCTCGGGCCAGTCCCGCGGAAAGCGCTCCTGGTCCGTGACAAGGATGACCAGGTTCGGGCGCTTCGACGGCCGGCCGGCGCCCTCCGCGCCCTGCTCGGCGCGCGCGTCCGCGACGCCGGAAAGGGAGGGCAGGGCCACGCCGGCGGTCAGCGCAGCCGCGCCCTGCACGAATCGCCGGCGGCTCAGGCCACCGCCTGAAGGATCGGCTTCGTCGAACGGATCCGTTGGCATCTCGCCTCCTGCGGGTGTGCGGGTTCGCATGGGCGCGCGGGCCTGACCGCTGCCTCTAGGATAATGCTTGCGACGACGCGTGGGGAAGCTCGTCCTTCGAGGACTCCGGCAACGGCCGCTCGCCGCGGCAGCGACGGAGGACGGTCAGGCCGGATGACCACAGGGCTACAATAGCGGCCGGGCGGAACCGCGCGTGGAGAGCCGGAGACGGAGGGCACGGATATGACAGACGACCAGCAGCAGGGCGCTGAGGCCACGAGCATGTCGGCGGAGGCCGAGCGCCGGCGTCGCGGGCTCGTGGATCTCGAGTTCGGCATATCGGGCGACTTCGACGACCCGAGTCAGGAGTGGCGGCGCCTGTTCTCCGAGCTGCTCGGCACCTTCCTCCTCGTGCTCGTGGGGGCCGGCGGCGCCGTGGTCGGCGCGCAGTCCGACGGCGCCATCGGTCGCGCGGCCGCGGTCACGGCCCCCGGCCTGATGGTCATGGCGATCATCCTCTTCATGGGCGCCGTGTCGGGGGCGCACCTCAACCCTGCCGTCAGCATCGCCTTCGCGGTCCGCGGCGACTTCCCGTGGCGCCGCGTACCCGGCTACATCATCGTCCAGCTCCTTGGCGCGACCCTCGCCTGTCTGTTTCTGTGGGCCGTCCTCGGCAAGCTCGGCATGCTCGGGGCGACCGAGCCCGGCCCGGGGATCAGCAGCACCCAGGCCATGCTCATGGAGCTTGTGCTGACGCTCGGCCTCGTCAGCACCATCCTCGGCACCGCCTCCGGAGCACAGAACGTGGGCGTCCTCGGCGCCGTCGGCGTCGGCGGCTACATCATCCTCGCCGGCCTCTGGTCGAGCCCCATCAGCGGCG
>JBAXRL010000991.1:0-1658 GCA_037131205.1 Actinomycetes bacterium
GCGGGGGCTGGTTCAAGCAGATCTCGGGCGCCACCGCGGAGCTCCGCGCCGTCGCCTTCAGCGACGCCACTCACGGCTGGGCGGTGGGCGGGGCCTACGTTCCGGCGGGCGGCGCGGGCAGTGGCGGCGCCATCCTCGCCACCACCGACGGCGGCGCCAACTGGAGCACGCAGACCTCGGCGACCATCTTCGACCTCCTCGGCGTCACCTTCACCGACGCTGAGCATGGATGGGCAGTGGTCACGTACGCCGCCACCCTTGTCACGACGAACGGCGGCGTCACCTGGAGCGAGGAGAGCATCGAGACCGGCGCCGGACGCACATGACCTCCATCGCCTTCGCCGACGCCACTCACGCTGGGCGGTGGGCGAGCTTGGCCACATCCTCGCCACCACCAGTGGCGGCTTCACCATTCCCACGGTCACGAGCTTCGCCCCGGCCTCAGGCGCGGTGGGCACGATCGTGGCCCTCACCGGCACGGCCTTCACCGGCGTCGATGCCGCCAACTTCAACGGGACCGCGTTCAGGCGCGCCATCGCTTTCAACGGCTCCGGCGCGCCGGCGGACTTCACCGTGGACGGCGACACGCGTATCACCGTCACCGCGCCGGCCGGCGCCGCCACGGGCCCGATCAGCGTCACCAATCCCGCCGGCACGGCCACGAGCGCCGCGAGCTTCACCGTCACGGCGCCGGCGAAGCCCGACATCACGAAGCTCAAGCCCGCCTCCGGCAAGCGCGGCGCGATCGTGACCATCAGCGGCTCGGGCTTCGGCTCGACGCAGGGCACGAGCGCCGTGAAGTTCGGCAGCAAGAGTTGCGCCGCCTACGTCTTCTGGAGCGCTGCGCAGATCAAGCGCAAGGTGCCTGCGACCGCGAAGTACGGCGCCGCCGGCGTCACGCTGACGACCGCGGGCGGCACGAGCAACGCCCGGAGCTTCACGATGAAGCGGTAAGGGCCTGCGGCGCGATGCGCGGTCGGGGCGCCTCCTGCGGCGCCCGCGCCTCCCGCCTCGCCGCGGATCGTCCTGGGCGTCATCAGCTCGGGCACTCCGACGCAGGTCTGCCACACCCGTTGACAGGCCCCTGCCGCATCGGCATGATAGGTCGATAAGGACTGTTGTCCGCAGGGGGGGCCGCGCGAGTGCGCAGCATCCGCCCTCCTCCGTGGGGACGCCGCGCAACTGACCAAAGGGGCAGGGCGCGGCTCACTCATCGGCGTGACGCCCGGCGTCGCGCCTTCACAGGGGGGTACCACATGCCGCAGTCCGCATCGCCCACCGGCAAGCCGTCCGCGCGGCGGCGCACCCGCAGACGGCTCCTCGGCTTGGCACTCGTCCTGCTCGCTCTCGCTCTGGCGCTGCCCGCCGGCGCCTTCGCCTTCGTCCCTGCGAGCGCGGGCAGCGGCTGGTTCGCGCAGACCTCGGGGACCACCGCGTACGTCGACGGAGTCGCCTTCGCCGACGCCACCCACGGCTGGGTGGTGGGCTCCGACGGCACCATCCTCGCCACGGTCGACGGCGGCGCCACCTGGAAGGCGCAGGGCTCGGGGGTCACGGCGTATCTCTACGACGTCGCCTTCGCCGATGCCACCCACGGCTGGGTGGTGGGCTACCCCGGCGCCATCCTCGCCACCACCGACGGCGCAACCTGGGGTACG
>JBAXRL010000992.1:0-1657 GCA_037131205.1 Actinomycetes bacterium
TTCGCGAGCGTCGCGCCGTGAGCTCCGAGATGGCGCTCCGGCTCGCCAGGCTGTTCGGCAACTCGCCGGACTTCTGGCTGAGCCTGCAGCGCTCGGTCGACCTGTGGGACGCGCAGGTTGCGATCGACGATGACATGCGGCGCATCACGCCGCTCCGCGTCGCCTGACAAGCAGATCGACACAGACAGCACGCCGTGTGAAGCGATTTCGCTGTGGCGCGGCCGCGAGACGATGCCCATCGTCTTCGTGCTATCGATGACCGGCGCCATGGCGAGCCTCACCGAGCGGCGCATGACGCTCGCCGTGCACTGCCGCGTGGGAGGGACTTGCTTCCTCTATCCCAAATTGCGGATACTTCTCTCATGACGACGGGTACTCCCAAAGGCGTCATCTGGGTCTCATCGTCGCTTGACGACCTGCAGCGGTTTCCACGGTCCGCTTCGCTGACGTCGTCTACGTGTTGCACGCATTCCAGAAGAAGTCGAAGAAGGGGATCGCGACCCCGAAGCACGAGATGGACGTGGTGCGATCCCGGCTCCGACTCGCTCAGGAGTCACACCGGAAGGAAGGCAAGTGAGCATGAGCGCCGACACACCTCAGTACACCAAGAGTAGCGGCAACGTGTTCGCCGATCTCGGACTCCCCGAGGCCGATGAGTTGTTGGCCAAGGCCGCTCTCGCGAACCAGATCGCCGGCATCGTCGGCCACCGCCATCTGACTCAGACCGAAGCGGCCGGGATTCTCGGCACCGGCCAGCCCAAGGTCTCTGAGCTGCTGGCCGGGAAGCTCGACGGGTTCTCCATGGAGCGCCTGATCCGCTACCTGAACGCGCTTGATCGGGACGTTCAGATAGTCGTGAGCCCCAAGCCCCGCAACCGCGCCACCGCGACTCTCAGCGTAGTCGGCAAGGCGAGGTCGCCGCGCGCCGAAGATGTGGCTTGCACAGGATAGAAAGGGCTTCAAGACGCCAGCCACTTCCATAATGGAATCATCTGGATCATTCCCTGCGGAATCTCAAGAGTCTCTTCACGACTTTCAGTGATGATCGTTCCCTCTTCGATCTTCAGATCTTGCATTGCTTCGGCAAGGGCATCCAGCTCCCGCCGCAGCGCAGGCTCCTCTTCCTCACCGATCATCGATACCTGGATCAGATCTGTGACCTGCATCCCCTTGCGCACCAGAAAGTCCACTTCACCGCGGTTCTTGTAATAGAAGATGTCTCCTTCCTGGCCTGCGAGGCGCCAGTACACAGCATTCTCCGCCAGCCGACCCAGATCTTCAGAAAACCGGTAGGACACGGCATTCCTCAGGCCGTTATCCATGACATAGACCTTCCTGGGATTGCGCAACTGTTCA
Organism: Actinomycetes bacterium; assembly: GCA_037131205.1. Taxonomy (GTDB): domain Bacteria; phylum Actinomycetota; class Thermoleophilia; order UBA2241; family UBA2241; genus CAIXSE01. The sequence goes on from JBAXRL010000992.1 coordinate 1,357, forward strand.
GTCATCTTGAAAGAATGTTTAGGTACTTCGCTGATCATGTAGGTTTCGGCCATGTAGCCCGTGTAATGCCTTACCACATCCAGCGGGACGGAGAGGACATGCTTCAACCTGGTGTATGACAGAAGGCTTGACACATTGGTCATACAGTAGAGGGCGATGTTTTTGAGCGTGCGCACATCCCGCAACCGGTAGCGCGATACGATATCCCGGTAGAGCAGGTCTTCGAAATACTGCTTCAGGAGCTGTTCTTTTCCGGCGGCGGTATCTCGCAGAACCACCTCCGGGAATCCTCCGAACTGGA
>JBAXRL010000993.1:0-1654 GCA_037131205.1 Actinomycetes bacterium
AAACGACGATACTTCGTGAGGAAGATCCTGAACGCCGTGCTCACCATCATCCTGGTGGCGTCGTTCAACTTCGCCCTGTTCCGGATCCTCCCCGGCGACCCTGCGCGCCTGCTGCTGCCGAAGGGCAAGCAGCCGCCTGAGGCCGTCGAGAAACAGCGCAAGACCTTCAACCTCGATAAACCCATGTGGCAGCAGTTCGTGCTCTACTGGGGCGACACCCTGCAGGGCAGGTTCGGCATGTCCTTCGCCGAGAAGCGCCCCGTCACCGAGGTCGTCGCCGAGCGCATCTGGCCCACGGTCCTGCTCGTGGGGGTCGGCACGATCTTCGCCACCGTGGTCGGCATGATCCTGGGCGTGTTCGCGGGGTGGCGAAGAAACGGGGTCTACGACGTTGTGACGACCAACTTAGGGATGGTGCTGTACGCCATGCCGACGTTCTGGTTCGGCCTCCTCATGATCATGCTGTTCGCCACCAAGCTCCGCTGGTTCCCCACGGGGCGCATGGAAGAGCCGGGCGTCGAGCTCAGCGGTTTCGCCTATTTCCAGTCGCTGCTCAAGCACCTCTTCCTGCCGGCGTTCACGTTCGCCATCGCCTACGTGGGCGAGTACGAGCTCATCATGCGCAGCTCCATCACCGGCGTGATGAAGGAGGACTTCGCCCTCACCGCCCGCGCCAAGGGCCTCAGCGAGAACGCCGTGCTGTGGCGCCACGTGGTGCCCAACGCGATGCTGCCCACGGTGACCATCGTGATGATGAACCTGGGCTTCGTGATGTCGGGCGCCATCCTCGCGGAGGCCGTGTTCAACTGGCCCGGCCTCGGTCTGCTCTCCTACGACTCGATGCAGAAGCGCGACTACCCCGTGATGCAGGCCGTCTTCCTCATCGCCAGCATCGCCGTGATCGTCGCCAACCTCATCGCCGACATCATGTACTACTACCTCGACCCGCGGGTGCACGCATGATCCCCCGCCGCTACCGCAACTGGGTGCTCTTCTGGACACCGGCCATATGGATCGTGCTCGAGCTGCTCATGTACCCCAAGGATGTGCCGCTCTCGGCGGGTCTCCCGGCGGTTCTCAAAGGCTTCTTCTCGGCGCACATCGGCGCGTATCCGGCGTGGGTCCTCGTGCTCGGCGCCCTCCTCACCGCCGGCTTCGGCATCCTCGGGCTGGCGCGCAGGAGCAAGGCCCGCGCCTTCAGCCTGACGCTCATCGGCATGGGCGTCGTGTTCGCGCTGTGGGCGTTCCTCGCCGGCGGCGGCGCCTCCGGCTGGTCGGCCGGCGAGAACGTCATCTCCTACAACTGGGTGCTGCAGACGATCGTCGTCGTGCTCGGCGGCACGGCCGCCTGGCTCTGGGCGGCCGGCAACCCCGAGCGCGCCGAGCTCACGGTGTGGAACACCCACCAGGTCTGGACGCTGTACCGGGCCAACTGGCAGGGCATGCTCGGCCTCGGCATCCTCATCTTCTTTCTGGCCATGGCCCTGCTCGCCCCGTTCCTCATCGATCACGCGCTGCTCGACCCCAACGCGCAGATCACCGACGCCAGCGGCGAGCTGCTCGGCCCCTACCATCCGCCCACGCTGTCGTACTACAACTGGTTCGGCACCGACCAGGTCGGCCAGTCGGTGCTCGCGCAGTTCATCTGGAGCTC
>JBAXRL010000994.1:0-1652 GCA_037131205.1 Actinomycetes bacterium
GAGGGACCTCTTCTACCTGCTGGCCAAGCTGGCCCTCGGCATCGTCTCGTTCACGTTGCTCGTGACGCTGGCCGGTATCCTCTTCTGGCTTGTCTACCTCCCCGTGGCTCACTTCTGGGGTATCCCTTTTGTCGATTTCGGCAACGGCCGGGTCTGGACGCCGCCGCTGTGGCTGGCGATCGCCGCGGTCCCCGGGGCCATCCTCAACGTGTTCCTGAGCCTGCACATCGTCAACGGATGGGGCTGGGTGTGCGCCCGCTGGGCCGAGCTCCTGTTCCACTACGACGAGGCTCCGCCGCGCCCGCCGGCGGTCGTTCAGCCGGCCGCCGCCCCAGGCGCGCCGGCGCCGCTGGTGAGCGTGACGGCGCCGGCGCCAGAGGCGCCGACCGCCCCGCGGAGCCCCGTTTCGGCGGTCGCCCCAGAGCCGACGGCGACTCCCGGGGCGCCCGCATCCCAAGAATCCGGATCGAACCGACCCCTGTGATCGTGGAGGTGGAGTGATGTCGACTCAACAAGTGATGAGGATCCTGCGACCGTCATTGGCGCTCTCGGCGATCGCCGCCGCGCTGGTGCTGCTCGGGTTGGTCCTGACCGGCCCCGCCGCGGCGGCGAGCCCGCAGCCGTATTCCGCGGCGACGCCGCTCGCGACCAGCGGCGAGACGCGGGGAGCGATCGTCCAGTTCGGTGAGGACGTGACCGTACCCGCCGGCGAGCGCGTGGAGTCGGTGGTCGCCGGTGGGGGAGACGTCACCATCGACGGTACCGTGGCCGGCAGCCTCGTGGCGTTCGGTGGCGACGTGCTCGTGCGCGGCGTCGTCGAGAACAACATCGTCGTCTTCGGCGGCGACGTGCGCCTCGCGTCGACCGCGGTCGTCGGCAGCACGATGTCGCCGCAGGACAAGTCCATCGTGCTGTTCGGCGGCACGCTCACCAGCGAACCCGGCGCCCAGGTCACCGGGGGCGTCCAGCTCATCGACAACGCGAACTGGGCCGGGTCGCTGAACTGGGTGACGCAGCACACCGTCGTCCGCCCGTGGTGGGGCTTCACGCTGATGGGCTGGATCGTGCAGACGGCGTTCTTCCTGGTGCTGGCGCTGGTCGCCGCCGCGCTCATGCCGCGGCAGCTGCGCGCCGTGCACCGCCGCCTGAAGCTCAAGCCTGCCGGATCACTCGGCTGGGGCGCGCTCATCTTCTTCATCGCGGGGCCGGCCGTGCTCGTCGTCCTCGTGATCAGCATCGTCGGCTGGCTGGTGGTGATCCCGTACATACTGTTCGTCCTGCTCGCCTACTTCTTCGCGACGACGGCCGTGGCGGCGTTCGTCGCGCAGCGTGCGCTGGCGGGGAGCAAGCAGAGCGACAACCTGATGCTGGCCGTGACGCTCGGAGTCATCGGCACGACGATCGTCTCGCGCATCCCGGTTGTGGGCGGACTCGTGGTCATGGCCATGATCGTGTTCGGTACCGGCGCCATCGCTCTGGCGATCGTCGAGTGGCGTCAGGCGCGCAAGCCGGCTGGCGGGCTGGTGGTCCCGAACGAGCCGGCGCCGCCAGTGGCGCCGCCAGTGGCGCCGCCAGTGGCGCCGAACGAGCCGGTGGCGCTGGTGGTCCCGAACGAGCCGGCGCCGCCAGTGGCGCCGCCAGTGGCGCCGCCA
>JBAXRL010000995.1:0-1652 GCA_037131205.1 Actinomycetes bacterium
GCGACCTGCGCCCAGGAGGCGCGGTACTTGTCGTCGTCGCGCTCGACGAAGAAGCCGGTGACCACGGCGGTGTCGGAGGCGCAGAGCACGACCACGTCGAGCAGCTCGCCGATCTGCGCGCCGGCGGCGTCGACCACGGTCATGTCTTCGAGCTCGGAGAGGGCCAGCGAGCCTGGGGCTTCGTCCACGGAAACGCGTCACATCCTTTCACCGGCGGACCCCCGCCGGACGCGGCGAGGATACCCGGGCCGGGCGCCATGCGTCAATGCCCGCTGGGTTCACGTTCGCCGCGCGGCCGACGAGCGGCCGATGAGCGGCCTGCCGGCCCTGATCGGCGGCACGGTCTTCCCCCTCGCCCCGCGCATCGGGACAGCCTCATCTGGTGGTCGCCGGGCGGCGCCGGTTCGGTGTACTTCGCCTGCCTGGGGTCGCCGGGCGGCGCCGGGTCGGTGTACTTCGCCTGCCTGGGGTCGCCGGGCGGCGCCGGGTCGGTGTACTTCGCCTGCCTGGCGTACGTGTTCGGCTTCGCCAGGTAGGCGGGCGCGCGAACCCGTCTACTCGGCGATGACGAGGGTCACGGTCGACCCGCTGGGCACCTCGGTACCGGCGTCCGGCACCATGCGAACCACGGCGCCCGTGGCCCCCCTCGGCCTCAGCTTCACGCCGAATCCGGCCGCCGTGAGCGTTTCCGTCGCACTCGCCGCGTCCATGCCGTACACGTCGGGGATGGTCACCATCGATGTCGTCGGGCTCGCCGAAGGCGACGGGGATGGGGATGGCGACGGGGATGGCGACGGCGACGGCGAGCCGCTCGACACGACGATGCTCACGGCGGACCCTTTCGCCGCCTGGACGCCAGCGGCCGGATCCTGACGGATGACCTTGCCGGAGGGCACGGTGCCGCTCAGCTCGGGCGTGACCGCGCCGAGCAGCAGACCGACGTCGGTCAGGGCCGTCTGCGCCTCGGCCTGTGTGAGGTCGGTGAGATCGGGCACGGTGGCCTGCGGCTTGCCGCTGCTCACCCAGTAGGTGATCGTCGCTCCGCGCTTGACCTGCCCGTCGGCCGCCGGATCCTGCTTGAACACCTTGCCCGACGGGATAGTGGCGGACTTGCCCGACTTCTCGAGGCCGCTGAGCCCGTTCTGGCTGAGCCAGTCCCGCACCTCCGCGGGCGTCCAGCCCTTGAAGTCATCCAGCGTGACGGTCTCGCTGCCCTTGCTCACCCAGATGTCGACGGTGTCGCCTTTGCGCAGCTTGGCGCCGCCTGGGGGCTCCTGACGGCTGACGAAGCCCTCGTCGACCGTATCGGAGTACTCCTCCTGGACGCCGGCCTTGAAGCCCGCCTCTTCGAGCTTGGTGAGCGCCGCCGCCTTGCTCTTGCCCACGACCGTGGGCACTACGACGTTGCCCGTACCCATGGCCCGCACCAGCCCGTAGGCGGCGGCGGCGATCACGAGCAGGAGCAGGACGATCACCAGCACCCACGGCCAGCGGCGCCGACGGCGACCACGATCGCCGGTGGTCTCGGTGAGGGGGCCGCCCGTCATCACCGAGGTGGCGCCGGCGCCGGCGCTCATGAGCCTGGTGGCCTCGGCGCCGGGGTCGAAGGCGGCGGCGGCCACAGGCCCGCCCACCTGCGCGGAGCGCAGGTC
>JBAXRL010000996.1:0-1650 GCA_037131205.1 Actinomycetes bacterium
CGCCCTTGTTGTACTGGCTGAGGGCGGCGGTGATCATGTACACGGTGAGCTTGACTTCGAGCTGGTCGGCAAAGAGCTCCGGGGTGAACGCCACCTTGACGCCGAGACTCTCGCCGACGAGCTTCCAGTAGTCGACGGCGATGCCCACGGCCTTGCCGCTCTTGTCGGCGTAGCCGAAGGGCGGATAGTCGTTGAAGGCGCCGACCTGGAGCGTGCCCTTCTGCGCGAGCCAGTCCTCCTCTGCCGCCGTGAGGGAACCCGGCGACGATGCCGGGGAGGCCTCTGCGGAAGCCGACGCGGAGGGGCTCGGGGAAGCGGCCTGCAGCGCGCCTCAGGCCCCCAGCAGCAGGGCCGCGGCCAAGATGAAGGCGCTCGCCCACAGCCGAGGCAGCGCAGCCGGACGACGACCCTTGATTCGTTGTACCCGTGGTCTCAACACACTCTCCCTCGGCGCGGTGGACACTACACAGCACAGCGCCGTCACTTTCACCATGACGACGCCTTGTGCCCTGCAATTGTGGCTTGCCTGCGTCGCCGCGACGCGCGAGCGAGGTCGGCGGCGCGGACGAAGGACTCGCCGCCTGCTACGCGGAGCCGACGATCCGCTCCTTGAAGCTGCGCAGCACCGGCACCGCGACGCCGAGACTCTCCCCCGTTTCGAGCACGTCGAGGTAGAAGCGGCTCATCTCCTCGCGATTCTCGCCGAAGTGCCCGGCGACGCAGGTGCGCTGCACCCAGGCCGTGCCGATGCTCTGATGAGCCGCCGCGGCGATCGCCTTGGCGGGCTGAGTGAGGTACGGCGCCGCATCGGGCCACGCCGCCGGGTCAACCCCGCGAGCCGCGAGCACCGCGAGGCATTCGCGGACCGCCGGGACCATGAGGTCGCACAGCAGCAGCTCGTCTTCGAGCAGCTGCTGCAGGCCACCGGCATACAGCGCCGCGCCGATCATGCCCGCGGCGATGGCGAAGTGCACCCACAGCCACTCGCGCATGTCGCGCTTGCGGTCTGGGGCCACGTGCGCCGCGGCGAACAGATCGGCGACGTCCTGCGCCCAGGGCGGCTCCCGGTCGTCGATGGGGCCGCAGCGGTAGTCGGCGCTCATGTTGAAGACGAGCTTCGCGCCGCCGTGCCCGCCGGTCGACGACGAGTAGCCCCAGGCGTACTGCGAGCGGGGAAGCAGGGCGTCGACGGCCTCCAGGCCGTCCCAGTTCGCGGCGAAGAGCAGGTAGTGGGCGTCGGGGAGCACGGCGACGAGCCCGCGCAAGGTCCCGGCAAGCTGGTAGTGCTTGACCGGGACCATCACAAGGTCGACGCCGAGATCCGGCGACAACGCCTCGACCACGGCCGCACGGTAGGTGACCCGCAGCGTCTCCGCGTGACCGGGGCGCCTGTCGAGCAGGTCGATGGGGATGCCGGCCTCGTACTGCCCGGCGCGCCCCGGGCGGACCAGATGCGTCACGTCGTGGCCGGCCTCAGCGAACGCCCAACCGTAGCCGGTACCGATCACTCCGAGGCCGACGATGAGCAGTCTCATAGTCGGTTCCTTTCCTGGCGCCGGCCGGCGTGGCAGCGCCGGCGCCGTCCGTCTCAGCCTGTCAGCAGGCTCTGCACGCGCGTCATGAAGTCGTTGAGGTTGGCGGCGTACTCGG
>JBAXRL010000997.1:0-1648 GCA_037131205.1 Actinomycetes bacterium
CCTGAAGCCGACGCCCTGCACCACGCCGCGCACGCTGAGCCGCGCGGCGGCGCGCGCGTTGAGCGGCGCGCCGGCGCGCGCGCCGGGCTCTGGCTGGCGTCCGCCGGCGCGCCCGCCGGGCTCTGGCTGCGAAGCGCTCATGGCGGGCAGTCGCCCCCGGTCGGCCAGGGCGCCACGGTCACCCCGGGCAGATGAACTGGTAGTCGTCTTTATAGTGCAGCTCATTGCACTCGGGGCAGCGCAGCTCGTACCAGAAGCCGATGGCCACCTGGTGCGACTCGCAGAACCTGATGCGGGCGGCCAGCACCTCGAGCTCGGTGCTTCCGCACGCCATGCAGGTGAGCAGCACGTCGTCGCCGAGCTCGTAGGACTGCTCCAGATGCTGCATGGCGCCGGAGGCGCCTTCGTGCGCCGGCAGCTCGGCCTCATGGGCGCAGGCGTCCTGGGCGCTCGGCACCTCGCTGAGCGCGAGCGCCGTGACCACGCCGGGCAGGTACGCGAGCTTCTTGCCATGAGCCTGCAGGTACTGCTGAAAACGGCAGCCGTCGCCCGAGCCGTCGCCCAAGCCGTCACCCGAGCCGTCGCCCTCTTCCACGCCCATGAGCTCGCACTCGTGGCGCGCCACGAGCTCGCGCCGCGTGACGTAGCAGCGCATGTCGAGGCGCTCCACCACCAGCGGCTCCACGTGTACGGTGCGCGGCCGCCCGCGGCCGCGATGGTAGTCGGGCGGCTGCACCAGCGAAAGGCAGCCGATGTCCGGATCGGCCTCGAGGGCCGCGACGGACCGCTCGAGCCAGCCCTGCTGGAACTCAAGCGTGTCGTCGACGCGCACCAGATACTCGCCTTCCACGAGGTGAAAGACGCGCTCGAGGCCGCGATGCAGGCCGTCGCTGTCGCCGCTCTCGAGCTGGATCGCGCCAACGCGGCCGCGCAGGTACTGGCGCACGAGATAGGTGGCCACCAGATCGGAGCAGTCGTTGGCGTGCACGGCGAGATCCCAGGGGTCGGCCACGGTCTCGCGGATACCGCGCAGCGCGGCGCGCAGCGCCGGCACCCCGTGCCTGGTGAAGACGACGATGCCCATGCCGCCTACGCCCCGTCCGCCCCGGCCGCAAGATCGGCGGCGATCATGCCGGCGCGGAGGGCGCTGATGATCTCGCTCTCGCGAAACCCTTGGCCCGCGAGGTGGTCGCCGGCTCGGTCATTCCCCTCTCCAGTTCGTCAGCGGACCGGCTGAGGCCCAGTCTGCGAGAAAACGTGATCTTCTTGTGAAAAGTGTAGCAAAGACGGCCGTGAATCACCATGGTACGGGGCACTCAAGACCCCCCCACCGGAGCGGCCACGGCCGACCGCGCGTCTCGGCGCCGGGACGGCGCAGTGGCGACGTGCGCCGCGGTCAAGCGGCAGCCGGGCACAGCCGCCACACCGACCAAGCGGGGAGCCCCCCCTCCCCGCCAGATCCCTTCGCGGACGCGCGCGTCACGGCGGGTGAACACGGGGCGCTCTCCGATCAGTCTCCCTGGCGGCCGCGCCACCCGCGGCGGGTGAAGATGGGAGCGGAAGGGCTGTGTTCCCCTCAGACGGTCGCGTCAGCGTTGACGTTCGCGCTCCGCGGACGCGGCCCGCCGGCGGGGGCATAGTCGAAAGC
>JBAXRL010000998.1:0-1642 GCA_037131205.1 Actinomycetes bacterium
TCGGCGAGCAAGCCCGCAAGGCGCTGCGTCTCGCGCAGGTCGTTGGTGCTCATGTCGATCCACGTGTCGCCCGCGGCGAACCCGTGCAGAAGGCCGTTCTCGCCTTCCACCACCCTGGTCGTCACGGCGACGGAGGGAAGGCAGGTGATGACGGCCTCGCAGGCGCGTGCGGTCTCCGCGGGAGATGCCGCCCACGTCGCGCCCGCGGCCAGCAGATCCTCGGCCCTCGACTTGTCGATGTCGTGGACCGTGACGTCGTACCCGGCGCGCTGGAGATTGGCGGCGAAGTGATAGCCGATGTGGCCCAGCCCTATGCATCCGATCCTCATGCGAACGCTCCTTTCGAAGCACGGCCATCCGCGCCGGCGGCCGCGGCGGTTGACCGGTCTGCTATGATGGTGAATATGGACTAATCGACCGGTCAGTCAGTCTCTCATTGCACATCAGGGGGAGCGCGATGTCAAGCGTGTCGGAGGCGGTTTCCCGGCGTGTGGCGGCGGTACTCTGGGCTTCCGGCCACCATGGAGAGGTCGCGGCGTCGTGAGGCCCGCCGGCGCGGGGGCGCCCGCGGGCGCCGCGCCCTCGCGCTCGAGCCGTGGCCGCCTGCACTCCGCCTTCGAGGATCCCCTCTCCGCCCTGCCGGAGACCGCGCGGAAGCTGCTGCTCGCGGCCAAGGGCATCATCGCGAACGACGGCTTCCACGCCCTCACCTTGAACGCCGTCTCCGCGGCGGCGGGCGAGAACAAGGCGATGATCTCCTACTACTTCGGCAACAAGGCAGGGCTCGTGGCCGCGGTGCTCGATTCCGTGATCCACGACGAGTACATCGCCTCGCAGGACCGCATGAGGGATGTCGACCCCAGGCGGCGCACCCAGCGACTCGTCGAGGAGATGCGCCGTATGGATGCCGTGACCGAGGATTTCCAGGTGTTCTTCGAGCTGCTGCCTCACGTGCTGCGCGACGAGACGTTGCGGCGGCGGATCGCCGCGCTCTACAGGTGGTACTGGAGCGTGAAGCTCGAGTGGCTGGGCGTCGGCAGCCCGTCGCGCGGGCTCGAGGACCCCGAGCTCCTGGGCCTCGCCCAGATCCTCTCCGCGGTCATCGACGGGCTCGCCATCCAGGCCGCCATCGACCCCGGCCTCGACCTGGCGAACCCTTATCGCGTCTTCTACAAGATGCTCGAGGGCGCGGGGTTCGCGCTCCCGGACGGCGAGCTCGGGGGCGGCGGGCCGGCCGGCGGCGGGCCAGAACGCTCATCGGCGTGAGCCCCTTGCGGGCGTCGGCTCCGCCGGCCTGACCCCCCTCGGTCGGCGGGCGGAGCTCACTCCAGGCAGTAGGCGTCCAGCTGCCGGCGCACAAGGGGGTCGAGGTCGTCGGGCGGTGAGTACGCCGCCAGCGACTCGGCGACGCGCGCGGCGGCCACCTGCGCCAGGTCGCGCGCCCCGAGGCCGCGCCAGGTCTGGTACGGGTCGCGGTTCATGATCGAGCCCCGCCGGCCGTCGCGCGCGTGCCGCCGCGTGTGCGCCTGGCCGAGCACCGTGCCGCCGGGCCCGCAGGCGGCCACCACGTCCAGCGCCAGCGTCTCGTCGTCGATGACGATCGGCTGCTGGGCGGTCCGCAGGGCGCTCAGCACCTCGTCGT
>JBAXRL010000999.1:0-1642 GCA_037131205.1 Actinomycetes bacterium
CAGACCGTCGAGCGTCGCCAGCATGACGCCGGCGACGGTGACGAGCGCGGCGAGCGCGAGGCGCGGGGCGACGCGCTCGCGCAGAAAGGCGACGCCGAAGACGATCGTGAAGACCGGCGTCGTCGCCATGATGAGCATCGTGAGCACGGGGCCGAGCGCCGCGATCGAGAGAAAGAAGAGCACCGACACGGCGGCCTCGAGCAGGCCGGCCGCCACCAGGAGCAGGGCGGCGCGGCGCCGCTCCGCCGTGCTCAGCCTCCGCGTGACGAGCGGCCGGCGGCGCGCCAGCAGCACGGCGCCGAGCATGAGCATGCCCAGCGCCTGGCTCTCGAGCATCATCGTCGCCGTCGGCTTGCCGTAGGCGCCGTAGGCGAGGGCGACGAAGATCGGCCCGAGCCCCCAGCCCGCGGCGGCGATCATGGCGAGTGCGACGAGCCTGAGGCGGCCGGACTGAGACGCCGGGCCGCCGCTCTGCGCGCCCGGCGTGGCCGGGGCGCCGCCCTGCGCCGGCCCCGGCAGGACGTCGCCGTGCGCCGCCCCGGCCAGCGCCCCGGCCTCAGCCTCGTCGCCGGATTCCATCCAGTGGGTGATGAGCAGCACGCCGGCCATGGCCACGGCCATCCCGGCGAACGTGAGCCCGCCGAAGGCCGCGCCGAGGATCAGCCAGGCGAACAGCGCCGTCCACAGCGGGTCGGTGCTGCAGATCGGCGCCACGACGGCGACCCGCGCGCCGCGCAGGGCGTAGTAGTAGGCCGTGAAGGCGATCAGCCACGTGGCGATCGCCGCCAGCGCCATCCAGCCGGCGGCCGCGGCGTTGATACCGAAGCCATTGTCCCAGAGCCGCAGCACCGTGAGCGGCACGGTGATGAGAATCAGACCGACGATCGCGGCGATGCGCACGAAGAAGTTGACCGCCAGCGGGTCGACGTAGGCCAGGACGCGCTTGTTCACGATGACGACCAGCGCCCAGAGCGCGGTCATGCCGAAGGCGGCGGCGATCCAGATGGAGTAGGTGCTCGTGGCGACCCCCAGGAGACTGCGCGGAGTCTATCGCATGGCGGCCGGCCGTCGGCCGCATTGTCGGCGGCGCGGGGCGCGAGCGGCCCGCGCGCCGCCGACCGCGAGAGTCCACGGGCCTTGCCGGCGCGGGGCGCGAGAGTCCACGGGCCTTGCCGGCGCGGGGCGCGACAGGCGCGGGGCGCGACAGGCGCGCGCCTTCGGTCGCCGGCCAGGCGGGGCGCGAGCGGGCCGGCGCGGGGCGCGAGCGGCCCGCGCGCCGCCGACCGCGGGCGTCGTCGGTGCGCGCGGGTATAATCGCCGCAGCGCGAGCTCCGTGCCCCGAAGCACCTGGGAGGACCATGAAGACGTCTGTCGGCAAGACCAAGCTCGAGATCGCCTCCGGCGACATCACCGAGCTCGAGGTGGACGCCATCGCCAACGCCGCCAACACCGAGCTGTGGATGGGCGCCGGCGTGGCCGGCGCCATCAAGCGCGTGGGCGGCGAGGCCGTCGAGAAGGAGGCCATGCTGCAGGGGCCCATCGCGATCGGCGAGGCGGTGGCGACCACCGGGCACGACCTCAAAGCCCGCTGGGTGATCCACGCCGCGGTGATGGGTCCGGACCTTCAGACCAACGCCGACGC
>JBAXRL010001000.1:0-1642 GCA_037131205.1 Actinomycetes bacterium
TCGATGCGGCCTACAGGGAACGAGATCTGCCCCAGAGCGAGCTCCACCAGTGAGCCCGCCGCGACCACGTGCAGGTCAGGCATCTGCTCGTAGAAGTAGCGCAGCGCGACGAGCGCTCGTGGACACGCCTGGATCTCGTCAAGGAAGAGGAGGTCGCGGCCCGCGACCACAGCTACTCCGAGGAGCAGTTCGAGCCCGGCCAGCACCTTGCGCGGATCGAGATCGCCCTGGAAGTAGTCGCGTGCCGCCGGCCGCTGCTCGAAGTCGATCACGTGTACGGCGCCGCGTAGGTGCGTCCGGCCGAAGTCGACGATCGACCAGGTCTTGCCCACCTGGCGGTTGCCGCGCACGAGCAAGGGGTGCCGGTCGGGTGCGTCCTTCCAGGCGAGAAGCTGTTCTGCTACGAGTCTGCGGATGCGCTCATGCCAGCGCCATGAAGGGAAAAAGGAAAGGCTTGTTTGGCACGCCGACCGGAAGAAAGAAAGGCTTCTTGCTCCTGGAGGGAGGAAGACGGAAAGGTCGGCGAGGCAGCTGACAGGTCTGGATCGCCGAGCGGCTCGAGCAGAAGGCGAGCTACGGCCCGATTGAGTGTGCGCCACCTCGAAGTTCCCTTTGGTGGTACCATAGACGGTACTCTAGGAGGTACCACACATGAGCGGATCGCCCACCATCATCCCCATCTCTGATCTGCGCAAGGACACGGCGGGCGTCATCAAACGTGCGGCGCTCTCGCACGAGCCGGTATTCATCACGCAGCACGGCCGGCCGGCCGCGGTCATGGTGGACGCACAGACCTACGAGCGCACGCAGCACGAGCTCCAGATCCTGCAGTTCCTCGCCCGTGGCACAGCAGAGATCGAGGCCGGCGTCGGTCGCGACATGGACGCGGTATTCGCCGACGCCGACGAGCTTCTGCGCGAGATGTGACCTTGCTCGTCAGGTTCACTCCGGCGGCGGACGCTGAGCTCCTCGCGGTCATCACCTACATCGGCGCGGACAGCCCCTCGGCGGCTGTCGCCTTCAGGGACAAGGCGCTGCACACGCTGTCCAGGCTACGCGACTTCCCAGACTCGGGACGCACTCTGCCGGAGTATCCCGCCCTCCCCTTCCGCGAGGTCGTCGTGGCGCCGTATCGGTTCTTCTGCCAGGTGAAGGGCAACACCGTGTGGATCGTGGCGGTCTGGCATGGCGCGCAACTCGTCAGCCGCCCGGAGGACTGGGTCGGCCGATAACGGCAGGGGCCCTTCCCTGGATCAGGGAAGACCCTGGCGGTGCGACAGCGTCGCGCCCTCGGGTACGCAATCCGCCCAGTCGGCGGTGACAAAGGGCTTCAGGACGCCAGCCACTTCCACAAAGGAACCATCCGGATCCTTCCCTGCGGAATCTCAAGAACTTCTTCACGGCCTTCCGTGATGATCGTTCCCTCGTCGATCTTCAGATCTTGCATCGCTTCGGCAAGGGCATCCAGCTCCCGCCGCAGCGCAGGTTCCGCTTCCTCACCAATCATCGATACCTGGATCAGATCCGTGACCTGCATCCCCTTGCGCACAAGGAAATCCACTTCACCGCGGTTCTTGTAGTAGAAGATATCTCCTTCCTGACCCACGAGGCGCCAGTACACAGCATTCTCCGCCAGCCGACC
>JBAXRL010001001.1:0-1639 GCA_037131205.1 Actinomycetes bacterium
GGGCCTTCGTCTTGCCGCCCTTCCCAGCCTGCTTCTTGCCGCCCTCGGCGCCTGCGCCGCCGGCTTCGTCGCCTTGCTCCGCCTCGAACGGGTCAGGCGCGGCCCCCTCGGGCGCCTCCGCCAGCAGCTCGAGGCGTGTGGCCTCCAAGGCCTGCCGCTGCTCCTCGCCGACCGTGGGGTACTTGGGATCGATGCGCATCAGCGTGTCGATGATCACGGCGGCGGCGCTGATGCGTGCGAACCACTTGCGGTCCGCGGGGATCACGTACCAGGGCGCCCACTCGGTGCTCGTATGGCTGAGCATCTCGGAGAACGCCTTCTGGTAGGTGTCCCAGTAGCCGCGCTCCTTGGCGTCGGCGGCCGAGAACTTCCAGTTCTTGTCGGCCAGGTCCACGCGGCGCAAGAACCGCCGCCGCTGCTCCTCCTTGGAGAGGTTGAGGAAGAGCTTGACGATGCGGAAGCCCTGGTCGGTGAGGTAGCGCTCCCAGTCGTTGATCTCGTGGTAGCGCCGCCGCCAGATGTCGCCCTTCAGCGAGGCCTTGGGCATGTGCTGGCGATCCAGGATCTCGGGGTGCACGCGCACGACCAGCACCTCTTCGTAGTGGGAGCGATTGAAGATACCGATGTCGCCGCGCGCCGGCAGCCGCTGCGCGTAGCGCCACAGGTAGTCGTGGTCGAGCTCCTCGGTCGACGGCACCTTGAAGCCGTGCACCGACACGCCCTGCGGATTGACGCCGCTCATGACGTGACGGATGGCGCCGTCCTTGCCGGCGGCGTCCAGAGCCTGCAGCACGACGAGCACGCCGTAGGTGTCCTGGGCGGCCAGGCGGTCCTGATACTCCGCGAGCAGCTCGACGCCCTGCTGCAGCAGCTCCACGCCGTCCTTCTTGCTCTTGATGCCGGCCTTGAAGGCCGGGTCGAAGTCCTTGGCAAGTACCACCGTCGAGCCGGGCGTGACGCGGAACGGGGTGATGAACTCGGCGATCTCCTTCGCCCTCAAATCCGCCATGTCGTGCCTCCTGTCGCGAGAATGATGGAGCGCTTTCGTCGGCAGCCTACAGATGCCGAACCGGCCGCACCACGACAATACATCGCCGGGCCGGGTGAAGCTCGTTACCGACCGCTCGGCAGGGACCACAGATGGCTGCTGCGCACCGCGGGGGCGCGGGGCGCGGAGGGGCGCATGAGGCGCGCCGCCGCGGAAAGCGCGAGTCCACGAGCACGCCGGTGTCCGGCGGCTCCGGCGGCCGGCGGCCCCGGCCGCCCCGGCCGCCCCGGCGGCTCCGGCATCCGGCGGCTCCGGCCGCCCCCGGCGGCCGAACGCCCCGGCGCGGGGTAGTACGAAAAGGGAAGACAAGGATTCCTTGACTGTCGGGTCGCCTACGGCCATCCGCAGGCTCGCTCGCCGGCGGGAAGATAAGGGCCTATCCCAATAGGTCTGCACGCACGGATGCGCCCGTGGACACATCGCGGATGCGGCCCCTCCCCGGATCCCCACGTAGCTGGGCTACGAGGGAACCGTCTCGTGACCGCCCCGCTCGGTCCACGAACGCCCCGCACGCACATCCCTATCGGGACAGGCCCTAAGGATTCGCCGGAATTCCTTATCTTCCCTCACAGTACTACCCCGCCGCGGCGG
>JBAXRL010001002.1:0-1635 GCA_037131205.1 Actinomycetes bacterium
AAGGCATCGAGTGCGAAGCGCGAGCGCTCTCGACGGCCGAGGCGGCCGGCGAGGCCCGTCTTGTCCCCTTCGCAGCGCCACGATAGCCTGACGCCGACCGACCCGCCGGCAGCGAAGAGATCCGCGGCGGGACGCCACGTACGATGCAGCGCCGCCTGCGCCACCGCAGCGCCGGCGCGGAGAGGAAGAACGCGATGACGGATCGACCGGGGACCTCTGACCTGGCGGCGGCGCTGGCGAAGCTGGACGCCGCGACGCACGCCGACCTCGCAGGCGCGCTGTGGATCGAGACGCTCGACCCAGCCGGAGTCCCGGCGGAGGCGGCCACGGCGCTCGCGGGGCCAAAGAACACCCCGCGGGCGCACGGCGAGCGCATGCGCCTCTTCATCGAGCACCTGCTCCTGCACCCGCTCTCCCACAGCCCCGGCTACGACGCCGTCTACCGCCGGCTCCTCGCGGAGGTCGGCGACCTCTCGCCTCACCAGGCCTACGCCATCCGCATGAACTTCCTCGGCGCGCCCGCCAGCGTCGGCTACGACCCGGTCCCCGTGCCGGCCGGCCTCGAGTTCCCCCGCGACCACCTGCCCCAGCCGCGCTCTCAGGTCGGCTGGCACTTCTTCGTCGGGAGCTGCTGGAGTGCGGACGGGCGCGAATTCGGCGTCGAGCTCATGTTCTTCCAGTGCGCGTTGTACCCGCCCGAAGTGGCCGCCGGGTTCGGGCTCACCGACGACGAGAACCAGACGGTCGAGCTGCAGTTCGCGATCAGCGAGGCGGGCGGGCGCCACTGGCAGGCGGCGCCCATCGTGCTCGCCGGGACGAGCGGCCTCGTCGGCTGGGACGCCGACCCGTTCGTCTACCGGCTGGGTCGCAACACCATCCGCTGCCACAGAAGCGGCGCGCTCCTGCCGCTCACCATCGCCGCTCGTGGAGTGGACCGCGGCGGCGACGAGCCCCACGTCCTCGCCGCCGAGATCACCTTCTCGTCCGGCAAGCAGGTCCTCCTCCAGGGCGCCGGAGGCTGCATGCCGGGCGTCGACGGGATGGGGACGCTGTACTACTCGATCCCCGCGCTGCAGCTCGACCCGGCCGAAAGCTGGATCGAGCTCGACGGCGAGCGGATCGAGCTCACGCGGGGCGTCTTCTGGTTCGACCACCAGTGGGGCGCGATCGACGGGGTCCCGCACTCGGCCGTGCTGCGCGCGGCCAACAACGCGGCGGAGCCCGCGCCGGGCGGCTGGGACTGGTTCATGGCCCAGTTCGACGGCGACCGGCAGATCACCGTGTTCAACCCGCACGCGAACGCCCGGCACGCCTTCTACCGGCAGACCGGCCCGACCCCGCCGGCAACGATGACGGTCGTCGTGGCCGGGACCTTCATGGACCCCGCCGGCGAGACGCGGATCGTGCGCGGGACGCTCGAGGTCACGGAGTGGGTGCGCGCCGACCACTCCCCGGACCCCGAGCGCTACCCGGTGACCGGCACCTGGTATCCGGCGCGCTGGGAGTTCCGCTTCGACGAGGGCGTCCCCGAGGACATCGCGGTCTTCACGATGACGCCGCTCGTGAGCGAAGCGCAGTCGGGGTTCTTCGCCAACGGCGCCCAGTACTGCGAGGGCGCCGTCGTCCTGCACGACG
>JBAXRL010001003.1:0-1635 GCA_037131205.1 Actinomycetes bacterium
AAGATCTCGTAGAGCTCGGGCACCACGTCGACGCGCACGCTGGCCTCGTCGGCCAGCACCAGCGACTCCACGAGCTCGCGCAACGCGATAGGGCTGACGACGATGACGCGGTTGGCGCGGTGCTCGCCGGCGATGCGCGCCACATCGTGAGCGCCGCCGAGCACGGGGAAGCCGCCGGCCGCGGCCGGCGGCGTGTGGCCCGGGTCGGTGCTGGCGTCGATCAGGCCGGTCACCGTCCAGCCCCAGCGGTCGCGCTGCGACACCTTCTGGGCGAGCTCGACCGACGCCGTGTCCGTGCCGACGATGAGCACGCGCTGCTCCGGCCAGCTCACGCGCGCCAGGCGCAGAAAGGCGAGCCGCCAGCCGGTGAGCAGCACGAGGTCGAAGGCCCAGGCGAACAGGATCGTGGAGCGCGCGAACGAAGCCGTGCGCGCGCCGCCGAAGAAGGCGAGGGCGGCGGTAAGGAGAGTGCCGACCGTGACCGCCGTCACGACGCCGCGGGCGACCGCCCAGGCGGTGTCGGCGCGTTCCGGGTCGTAGAGGCCGTAGGTCCAGGCGCCGCCGATGTAGAGCAGCGTGAGCAGCGGCGCCAGCACGAGGTAGGCCTGGAAGTTGAACGACGGCAGGCGGCCTTCAAAGCGCAGGAGGAAGGCGAGGATGAAACCGACGTTGACCAGCGTGGCGTCGACGGCGATGGAGAGGGCGATGAAGCGGTTGCGCGACACCTAGCCTCTCCCCCGCCTTGCGATGTGACGCGCGGCGGCAGGCGCGGGCGGGCGGGCGCCGTGACGCGCGCGAGGGATCGCTGCGGCGCGCGCGGCGTGCCGTAAGGCGGCTTCCGCGTACACGTCGAGCGTGCCCGCGACCATGCGCGGCACCGTGAGCTCGCGGCGCGCGCGCGCCTGCGCCTGAGCGCCGAGCCGCGCGCGCAGCTCGTCGTCGCCGAGCAGACGGTTGAGCGCCGCCGCAAGCGCGGCCGCGTCCCCGGGTGGCACGATGAGCCCGGTGACGCCGTCGGGATTGGCGTACGGGACGCCGGTGGGAAGGTCGGTGGACACCACCGGCGTGCCCGCGGCGTGCGCCTCGATCTGCACCAGGCCGAAGGCCTCGCTGCGGGCCACGCTCGGTAGGCAGAGCACGTCGGCGGCGTGGTACCAGGCCGAGAGCTCGTCGTCGGTTTGTGGGCCGAGGAAGGTCACGCGTGCGGCGCTGCCGCCGGCAATGGCCAGCTCGCGCAGCTCGGCCTCGAGGGGGCCGCGACCTATGAGCACGAGGTCGGCGTCCACGCCGAGCATGGCCCGCACGAGCACGTCGACGCCCTTGTAGTACACGAGCCGGCCGACGAAGAGCACGACATGGCGCCCGGCGTGAGCGCCGCGCAGCTCCTCGGCGCGCCGCAGAACGGCGGGCGTCGCCGTCAGGCGCGCGGCCGGCAAGCCGAAGGGCACCACGCGGCACTTCTCGGCGCGCGGCGCCAGAAGCTCGGAGCCACGGACCATGTTGGGCGACGAGGTCACGATGAGGTCGACTCTATCGAGAAAGCGCTCCAGAAAGGGACGGTAGGCGGTCAGCAGGCGCTTCTGGCGCACGATGTCGCTGTGGTAGAGCACGACGCTGGGCACGTCCGGGCTCGCC
>JBAXRL010001004.1:0-1634 GCA_037131205.1 Actinomycetes bacterium
TGGTCGCCATCCTCGACGCCGACAAGGAGGGCTTTCTGCGCGGCCAGACGGCCCTTGTTCAAACGATCGGCCGCGCCGCCCGCCACGTCGACGGCAAGGTCATCATGTACGCCGACCGCATGACGGCGGCCATGACGTTCGCCATCGGCGAGACCGATCGCCGGCGCGCCAGGCAGGTGGCGTTCAACGAGGCGCACGGCATCACGCCGAGGAGTATTGTGAAGTCGGTCAGCGACATCGCGCAGATGGTCAGCGACGCGGCGGCGGTGCCCACCAAGGGCCGCCGCGCCGCCAAATCGGTGGCCAAAAAGATGGCGATGCCCAACGCCGACCTCGAGCGGCTGCTCACCAGCCTCGAGGCCGAGATGTTCGAGGCCGCCGATCAGCTCAAGTTCGAGTATGCCGCCAAGCTGCGCGACGAGATCAAGGAGCTCGCCAAAGAGCTCGACCGAAGGGGGACCAAAGTTGGCTGACGCCCTGCACATCCAGCAGATGGTGGCCAGGGCGCGGGCGCTCGGCGCCGGCAGCGCGGCGCCGCTGCCCGCCCGCGCCGTCGTCGTCGACGAGCGCGTCAACCTCAAGTGCCGGGTGCCGCTGTGCGCCAGCTACGGCGTCAATCTCATGTGCCCGCCCAACACGCCCACGGTCGCCGAGACCCGCGCGGCGCTGGCGCGTTACTCCGACACCCTGGTGGTGCAGCTCGACATCCCGCTCACGCAGGCGGCCGTCGACGAGGTGCTCGAGGGCATGAGCTACGCGGAGTCTCAGGCGCCGGGCGCGGCGGCGCGTGCGACCGTGGGCGCGGCGTCGGGCACG
Organism: Actinomycetes bacterium; assembly: GCA_037131205.1. GTDB lineage: Bacteria > Actinomycetota > Thermoleophilia > UBA2241 > UBA2241 > CAIXSE01. Next base: position 817 of record JBAXRL010001004.1, read on the forward strand.
GCAGAGGACGCGGCGGGCATGGAGGGCGCCGCCGGCGTCGGCGGCAACGGCGGCGGCGCGGGCGGCAAGGCCCAGACCGTCGGCTACGAGGCGCGCCTGCGCGACAGCAAGAACGAGTTCGCCGGCATCATGACCGCGCTCGAGGCCGAGGCTTTCAAGATGGGCTACCGCTTCGCGGCCGCGTTCGCCGGCGGCGACTGCGTGCTCTGCGACGTCTGCGCCGGCGCCACCGGCGGGCCCTGCAAGCATCCCTTCGAGGCGCGGCCGTCCATGGAGGCCGTGGGCATCGACGTCGTCGCCACGGCCGAGGCGGCCGGCCTGGTCGTCGAGCTGCCGGCCGACGAGCACCCGCGCTGGACCGGCCTGCTGCTCATCGACTGAGCCCGCGGCGCCGCAGCGGCGCCGGGCCGTCGCGCGCGGTTCGCCGGCCCCCTCACGACCCGCCGCAGGCGATGCCCAGCAGCCACAGCGAGGCCGGGAGAACCACCAGGGCGACGAACGCCGCCAGCAGCACCGTCACGAGGCACGACGTCGATGCCACCGGGCCGCGCCCAGGCCCCGCACCCGGCGGCTCGATCTGTGCCTCGCTGCCTGCCCGTTGCGTCTCGCCCACCGCGACAGCGTACTCCTCCGCGCGTTGGACGTCGCGCCCGCGTTGTCAGGCCCGCAGGCGCGCGCCGTGCGCTGCCTGGCGCGGGTTTCCCATGCGCACGCGCGGGTTTCCCATGCGCACGCGCGGGTTTCCATGCGCACGCGCTGGTCACCCGCCCTCGACGCCCGAGCCTCCCCCGGGGTATGCTCGCGCGGAGGAGTCCGTC
>JBAXRL010001005.1:0-1631 GCA_037131205.1 Actinomycetes bacterium
CGAGCGCGGTCTCGTCCTTGGTCTGCGCGCCGCGCTCCTTCTTGGTGAGGATCTCCTTGGAGCGGAACAGCTCGGCCATCTCATGGTCGATCGGCGTGTCGAGGGCCGCCGTCCAGAAGATCGATCCGCCTTCGGCGCGGCTGCGACCGCGCGCATCTTCGCAGGCCTCCTCGAACTCAGGCCCGGCAGGCGCAAGACCGACGTGGAACGGCACGTCGCCGTCCACGACCTTGAACCCCTGGAAGAGCAGGCCGGCCTTGAAGACCTTGACCTCGCCAAGCGTGTGGGAAGGCTGCGGTTGCCAGAGGGAGTTGATCACCTCGGCATAGATGCTGTTGGCGTGCGACGGCTTCGGCGAAAGCTCCGCGCGCTGACGCTCCCAATCGTCTTCGGCTGGGGTCGGTATGCGGTAGCCCTGGTCGCCCTGGCGGACCATTGTGGCCTTGACGAGGGCAGCCAGCGCGTCTTTGACGTCGGGCAGCCTCGAGTCGGCGTCGACGGCGGGAAACAGCGCCGCGGCGATGTTCTCAGCGGTGCAGTGGACGCTGCGCACGTACTGCAGCAGGCAGATGGCCTTGGCCACCGTCTGGGCCAGCGGGTGGTCGACCTTCTGCGCGATCTCGTCGATCTTGCCGCGGACCTCGCTGGCCACGTTGCCGGCCACGAGGTCGTACACCTCATCGAGCGTGGCCAGCGTACCGACCGGCTGCGAGGCCAGGTCCACCTCGGGGTGGATGAGGAGCTGCTGGGCGAGCTTGATGATGGTGCGCGCGGCGCCCCCGACGTGCTTGCTGGCGCCGCTCTGCGTGCGCAGGCCCGAGACGAGCTGGATGATCAGGTCGACCTGGTACGGCAGCAATGGGTAGAGGTCGACGAACGAAGACCTCGTGAGCTCGGGTAGCTTGATATCTGCCGTCAGTCGCGTGCTGTCTGCGAGGCGGCCACTGTGCTGGTCGTAGAGCTCGCGTAGCTGCGTCTGCGCCTGCGTGGTCTTCGCCAGCACGCGCTTGCTGGTCACCTCCGAGATGTCCGACGGTTCGAGGTGCACCTGCAGCGGAAAGCGCTCCATGAGCCGCGCCAACTCGACCCGACGGTCGTCGAGACCTCCCACCAACTCGGTCAGCTTCTCCTGCGAGGTGACGACCAGCCACATCTTGCCGCGTCCGACGCGGCCCAAGCTCTGCACGACCGCTTGGAGGTCCAGCATCTTCTGCACGTCGCGCGCGACGAACTGCCCCACCTCGTCGACAACGAACACGAGCGTCTTGCCCGGGCGCCGACGCGACATCAGCTCCTGGCAGCGCTCCGCCAGACTGCCGGCGGTGACATCCGCACGCCGCATGGCCGACTCGCGCCAGCTGTCCGTCGTCGCATAGGTCTCGGGCTCGAGCTCGTGCATCACGCGGCTGGCCTGCTGCACGGCGATGGCGACCTTACCCTTCTCGGCGTCCCACTCCTTGCCGAAGACCTCGCGGTACTTGCCGACGAACTCATCGAGCCGGCCGTCGGCCTCGAGCGTGATCTCGAGCTCGGAGAGGTCGAGGTCGCGGGCGTACCCAAGCCCGTGCAGGAAGAGGCGGTACATGATCTCCGTGAGCGTCATGTTGCCGGCCCTGATGCCGCGGTCGGTC
>JBAXRL010001006.1:0-1627 GCA_037131205.1 Actinomycetes bacterium
TCCGCGCCCAGGACGCGCGCCGCCGCGCCCATGGTCTTCAGCGTGGGGTTGCCGCGGCTGCTCTCGATGCGGCTGATCTCGCTCTGGCGGATTCCGCAGGCGGCGGCAAGCTGTTGCTGGGTCATGTGCAGGGCCAGGCGGCAGCCGATGAGATCGGCGGCGAGGCGGCAGTGGTCCTCGAGCCGGGGCGGATGGGCGACGGCCGCGGGGCCTTCGGCCTCGGCCTCAGCAGCGACCTGCCCGTAGTGCTCGTCAAACGCGATCATGCGTCGTCATCTCAGCACCGGTATGAGTTACAGGCCATGGTCGGTCAGTCTCCAGATGCCCGCCGAGTGCCCTCAGGGATGCTTCCGGCGATCGTCGCTGAGGCGTTGGCGGGCCGGCGAAACGACGTGCGCACACATTGCCACCGTGCAGGTCGCCGGAGCACGCCGGCAGGATGACGATGCCGCGGAGGGGAGGACGATCAGGGCGAGCCCGGCATTGCGCTCACCCTCCGCGGCCGTGGGCAGCGGCTTGCCGCTGCGCGTGGCCGCCGGCGGCGAGTGGCGGAGGACGTCGGTCAGAGACGGCGCCTCGACGGTGGCGACGTCACGCCGCGGGGAATGCCCCCGGTCGTTGACGCTCCGCCAACGTCACCCAGGCGCCGGCCGCAACCTGTTCCTCGCTGTGCATCCACCTCGTACCATGAGGCGTCGGCCATGCGCGATCGCCGCGTCTTCATCGCTGAGCGCGGCGTGCTCGGCGATCCTCCCGCGATCGTCGCGTCTTCATCGCTTAACGCGGCGTGCTCGGCGATCCTCCCGCGGTCCCCGATGACCCCTCTTGCCGAGGCCTCGTCAACGGATCCTCAGCCGGCCTCGTCAACGGATCCTCAGCCGGCCTCGTCAACGGATCCTCAGCCGGCGTCGTCAACGGCGCCTCAGCCGGCGTCGTCGCCCCAGAACGGCGCATGGCGCCGGCGGCAGAGCTCCCGGTAGTCGCCGAGCAGCTCGAAATCGGCGTAGTCGATGTGCGCGACGCGGTCGCGGTGCAGGACGAGCTGCGGGTTCGCCTCGTTGAGCTGCGCGACGAGAGCAGCCTCGGCGGCGCTCAGCGGGCTCACGACGGCTCCGAGATGGATGGCCCAGACCGGCGAGGCGTGCGCGTCGAGCTCCGGCGGCAAAAAGATGCTGTCGAAGACCGCTGCGCCTCCCGCGTAGCGGTACTCCGCCCGCGGGGACCCGCCGGCCGCCTCGGCCGGCGTGACGGGGATCACCGTGTGCGAGAGCAGCCAGCGCGAGACCGACGACACGTGCCGCGAGTGCGACGGCAGCGACTGCGCGGCAAGCTGCCAGTGATAGCCGGAGGCGTTGCAGCGCAGGACGTGCTCGCGTTCGATCGTCGCCTCCGCGCCCGCGTCCGCCATCCACCCGGTGAAGTCCGCCAGGCCGTGGAACGGCGTGTCGGCGGAGTCGAAGACGGCCAGCACAGGCGCGTAATCGACCACCTCGTCAGGCGCCAGGCCGCGCAGGTAGGCGAACACCAGCGCCTCCTGCTCGTTGGTCACCGGACAGGGGCAGCTCAGCACGATCCTGAACGCCAGCTCGAGCGCCTCGCCTCTGATCTTCATCCTCGTCGCCCTCCT
>JBAXRL010001007.1:0-1625 GCA_037131205.1 Actinomycetes bacterium
CTCAGTGCAGCACGCCTTGGCCAGCGGCGTGAAGAGCGCCGCCAGGCGCGTGTACCTCTTGAGCTCCGCGCGCAGCGCCTTGAGCTCGTCGGCGGAGCCTTGGGGGCCGGCGGCCGCAGGCCCTCCGGCGGCGCCCGCCGCCGCTGTGATCTGCGCGATGCGGTGCTCCAGCACTTCCTTCAGGTCGACGATGAGCGCCGTCTCGTAGAGGAGGGCGCGCCCCGCCTCGAGGCTCACCTTCATGTCGGCGAGCATCGCCCTGACGGCCGTGAGATCGCCGATCGGCGCGCCGAACTGCACGCGCTCCCGCGCGTACTTGGCGGCGGCGCGCCAGGCGGCCTCGGCGATGCCCTGCGCCTGCGCCGCGATCGCCAGGCGGGCGCCGTTCATGAGGCTCATGACGTAGGTCGTGAGACCGCGCCGGCGCTCGCCGATGAGCAGCGCCGGCGCGTCGTCGAACTGCAGCTCGCAGGTCGGCGAGCCGTGGATGCCGAGCTTGTCCTCGAGGCGGCGGATGCGCATGTGCTCGTCGCGCTCGTAGAGGAACATGCTGAGGCCGCGAGCGTCGGTCGTGCCCTCTTCGGAGCGCGCCAGCACGAGGCTGAGCTGGCCGCAGCCGTTGGTGATGAAGCGTTTGACGCCGCTCAGGCGCCAGGTACCGTCGCCGGCCTGGGTGGCTTTGAGCTGCACGTTCTGCAGGTCGCTGCCGGCCTCGGGCTCGGTGAGCGCCATGCTGGCGGTGACCGCGCCGCCGGCGAAGCGCGGCAGATAGGCCGCCTTCATGGCCTCGTCGGCGAACTTGTTGACCGTCTCGCCGATGTCCTGCAGCCCGAAGATGTTCATGAGCGCCGGGTCGGCGCGGCTCACCATCTCGACGATCATCACGCTGATGGAGATGGGGAAGTTGAGGCCGCCGTACTTGCGCGGCAATGTGATGCCCATGAGGTCGGCCTGCCTGAGGCGCTCGAGGCCCTGGGCGATGCCGGGCGCGTAGCAGACCTCGCCGTCTACGAGCTCGCTGCCGGCGCGGTCCACATCCTCCGCGCGTGGTGCGACGAACTCGCCGGCGATGTCGCCGACGATCGCGAGCGTGCGCTCGTACGAGTCGAGAGCGTCCTCGAAGTCGCGGGGGGCGTAGGCGAACTCGCCGGCCTGCCGGTAGTCGTCCTCACGCAGGCGCACGACGCGCGCCAGGTCGAGGCGGCGCAGCGTCGCCTGCAGGTCCGGGTTATCGTCGTAGAAGTTGCTCATGCCTTCGTCCTGTAGGCCTGGATCAGCAGGGGGATCACCTTGTGCAGATCGCCGGCGATGCCGTAGTGGGCGACCGAGAAGATGGGCGCTCCGGGGTCGCTGTTGATGGCCAGGATGCGGGCGCTCTGGTCCATGCCGGCGCGGTGCTGCACGGAGCCGCTGAGGCCGCAGGCGATGTAGAGCTTCGGACGCACCGTCGTGCCCGTCTGGCCGACCTGGTGCTCGTGGCCGACCCAGCCCGCATCCACGGCGGCGCGGCTGGCGCCGACCACGCCGCCGAGCGTGCGGGCGAGCTCCTCGACCAGGGCGAAGCCCTGCCGCGAGCCGACGCCCACGCCGCCCGAGACGACCACCCGGGCGCCCTTGAGGTCGAC
>JBAXRL010001008.1:0-1624 GCA_037131205.1 Actinomycetes bacterium
AAGGTATCAGATCCCATTCCCACTCTCCTTCGTCGCTGGGTCGTGCGTGGTCGCCGTGCGCGCCAGGTCGGCCGACCCACACCGGCCGGGATCGACCACCACCCGACTGGTGGACACCAACCGGATGGGGTACACTGTAGCATCCCGCCATAGCGTGTCAATCGCAGGGGTGGTCGCGACCCGCTCCACGTCCCGCGGCCGCGGCTGCGGTCCGGCGCCCACAGGATGGCGCGAGGCGCGCGAGCGGCGCGACCGTCGGCCCCAGACCAGAGCGAGACACGCTGCCGGCGGATTGCCCCGCATGACTTCCGGAGCTTGTGGTAGCCTGATTGCCGTAGCCGCTCGGAGCCACTGACCGCCCTCGGCCGATGTAGTCGTCCGCGTGCGGGCGAACCGCCAAGGAGGACAAGTGGAAGCCGAAGTCCCCGTCCCGCTGCCAGACCCGCTGGCCGATCTGCAACCTACCGCCAGACGCATCGTCGAGGTAGCGCGACGTCTCCTCATCGAGAAGGGCTATCCCGCGCTCAGCCTCGAGAACATCGCCAACGCCTGCGGGCTCAACAAGACGGCGATCCGGTACTACTTCGGGAACAAGGCCGGGCTGATGGAGGCTGTGGTGGACACCTGGGTCCACGAGAACATCGGCCTCGTCTTGCCGGGGTTCACCGCTCGGCCCGCCAAGGGGCGACTCCACGCTTTCCGGGTGGCCAAGCAGCAGATGAGTGAGAACACCGAGGTCTACCTGGCGTTCCTGGAGCTGCTCCCGGCCATACTGCGCGACGCGCGGCACAGCGAACGGATCACAGAGCTGTACGAATGGGCCATGGAGATGTACAGCCACATCCTGGGGGCCGATCTTCCGGACCTGTCGGCGCAGGAGATGCGCGGCTTCACGCAGCTCATCATCGCCGTCGTCGATGGGCTGGCTGTGCAGCATGCGATCAACCCGGAGAAGTTCAGGACCGGCGAGGCCTACGACATGTTGGAGTCGATCATCGACACCTGGATGACCGCCAGACGAACCGCGGGCGCGCCGGCCGCGGCCTCAGACGCCGGCGCTCCGCCGGGCGCGGACTGACTACGCCTTCATCTGTGCGCCGCAAGCGGACTCGGCTGGGGGCGGCTCTGCAGCACGGGGCCGCCCCCAGCCATGCGTGCCCCACCGGCGGTGGCGCATCCGCTCGAGGGGGGGCCGCGCCGACGGAGGTCAGGCCCGCGGCGGCTGATCGCGCGGACGTTCGGGGGCGCCTAGACCTCGGGCACGACGTTGCGCGGCATCGTCGCCAGGTAGTCCTCGAGGGTCTCCGGGAATCCCGGGGCGCGCAGGTCCGTCCCGCAGGCCTCCTCGAGGAGCTTGCCGACCATGGCGTACTCCGCGTCGTGGCCGTAGCGCGCGGCGCCGCGGATGAAGAGCTGCTCGACCGTGCCGGCGACGTCGAGCGGCACGTCGGTGTCGCGCCCGAGCTGCACGGCGAAGCCCATGTCTTTGAGGCAGAGATCGAACGTGAAGCCCACGTCGTAGCTGCCGCTGAGGATCGTCGTGCTCTCCGTCTCGAGGATGAAGCTGTTGCCCGAGCTGACCGTGAGCGCCTCCCAGGCGAGCCTCAGGTCGATGCCGCTGCGC
>JBAXRL010001009.1:0-1623 GCA_037131205.1 Actinomycetes bacterium
TGTAGACTGGGAGTCAAACCGGGCGCGGACAGAACGCCGTCGCCTCGAGGGCACGCGTGGCGGAGGTCGCATGGCTGCACCGGATGCCGTTCTTGAGCTCGTCGAACGCTTTGCGCGCAACCGCGTGCAGTACCTGAACCCCGCTTACAACGAGACCCAGGTGCGGCGCGAGTTCCTCGATCCGTTCTTCACGGCGCTGGGCTGGGACATCGACAACACCGCCGGCCACGCCCAGCAGTACAAGGACGTCGTCCACGAGGATGCGATCAAGGTCGGTCTCGACTCGCGCGCCCCCGACTACTCGTTTCGCATCGGCGGCCAGCGCAAGTTCTTCGTCGAGGCCAAGAAGCCGGCGGTCAATCTGAAGGACGACCCCGCGCCGGCCTACCAGCTGCGCCGCTACGCCTGGTCGGCCAAGCTGCCGCTGAGCCTGCTCACCGACTTCCAGGAGCTCGCCGTCTACGACTGCCGGGTGAAGCCCGCTGCGAGCGACAAGCCCTCGGCGGCGCGCACCCTCTACGTCCCCTTCGAGCACTACGACGAGCGCTGGGACGAGATCGCCGGCGTGTTCAGCAAGGAGGCGATCCTGCAAGGCTCGTTCGACCGCTATGCCGAGTCGACCAAAGCCAAAAAGGGCACCGCCGAAGTGGACAAGGCCTTCCTCGGCGAGATCGAGGGCTGGCGTGACGCGCTGGCCCGCAACATAGCCCTGCGTAACCCGTCGCTCAGCCAGCGCGAGCTCAACTACGCGGTGCAGGCGACCATCGACCGCCTCATCTTTCTGCGCATCTGCGAGGACCGCGGAATCGAGCCCTATGGACGTTTGCAGGGGCTCTGCAACGGTGGCGGCACCTACGGCCGGCTCAAGGCGCTCTTCTACGAGGCCGACCAACGCTACAATTCGGGCCTCTTCCACTTCGAGGACGAGAAGAGCCGGTCCGGCTACGCCGACCGGCTCACCCCCGGCCTGGCGATCGACGACAAGCCGCTGAAGGACATCCTCAAGCGGCTCTACTACCCCGACAGCCCGTATGAGTTCAGCGTGCTGCCCGCCGACATCCTCGGGCAGGTCTACGAGCAGTTCCTCGGCAAGGTGATCCGCCTCACGGCCGGGCACCGCGCCGTGGTCGAGGACAAGCCCGAGGTCAAGAAGGCCGGCGGCGTCTACTACACGCCCACCTACATCGTCGACTACATCGTGGAGCACACGGTCGGCCGCCTGCTCGATGGGCTGACGCCCAAGCAGGCCGCCTCCCTGCGCATCCTCGACCCAGCCTGCGGCTCGGGCTCCTTCCTCATCGGCGCCTACCAGTACCTGCTCGACTGGCACCGCGACTGGTACGTGGCGCACGGACCCGAGAAGCATCAGAAGCAACTCTACAAGGGCGCCGGCGGCGAGTGGCGCCTCACCACCGCCGAGAAGAAGCGCATCCTGCTGAACAGCATCTACGGCGTCGACATCGACGCCCAGGCCGTGGAGACCACCAAGCTCAGCCTGCTGCTCAAGGTGCTCGAGGGCGAGACCTCGGAGAGCATCAGTACCCAGCTCAGCTTCCTCCGCGAGCGCGCCCTTCCCGACCTCAGCGCCAACATCAAGTGCGGCAACTCGCTGATCGGCCCCGA
>JBAXRL010001010.1:0-1623 GCA_037131205.1 Actinomycetes bacterium
TGAGCAGGGTGAGCGCCAGGGCGAAGAGCCTGAAGGCGCGCCGCCGAGCGGGCGGCCGATCGGTGAGCATCGCGGACTGCTTCATGTGGTACCTCTCTGTGAAGGCGCGACGCCGGGCGTCGCGCCGCTTCAGGCGAGCTCTGATTCTCCATTCTTCGACCGCGGCGGCGGCAGACTTGAGCCGGCCTCGAGGCAAGACGCGGGGCCGCACCCCATGCGGCCGCACCCTACCGCTGCCGCCGTCAAGGGCATGGCGCCGCCGGCGCTTGCGCTGGTCGTCGCGCGGAGCAGCACGCTGCCGTCGCGCCTGAGGTCTCGGCCGGGGGCGCGCTTCTGCAGATGATGCTCACAAGCAGTGCAGGGCGCCGAAGCCCCCTGCACTGCTCTTGACGGTCGAACAGGCTGGACAATCAGAAAGAGCGGACAGCACGGATCCTGATCGTGTGGGACTTCAGGTCGTTGAACTGGAGGCCATTGATGAAGCTCTGGCCCCACGCGTTCGTCGCTCCGTCCGATCCATAGCGCATTTCGGAGGAGCTCCAGTAGTAGGGATCCGCACCGGCGAAGCCACCGATCGCGACGCGATTGATGTAGAGCTTGTTCAGTTCATCCTGGCTGGGCAGGTACCAGTCGCTGTAGACGCCTGTGCCGGTGTCCGCGTTGGTGTAGTCATGGCAAACCCACGCAGCTCCGCCCGTTGAACCCGCTTGAGCCATCATGGCGTTCGTGTTGGCTTGCCCCGTGCCAAGAGCCGTCGAAGTATTGCCATTCCGTGTCCCGAGCACACCGCGGCCGCTTATCCATGCGATTCTCGCGCGTTGGTCGGCTTTGGCGGCGATCAGGCCGTGCACCACGGTTGCGCTGTAGCCAGGGTCTCCACTTTGCAGGATGTAGGCGATCACGCCGCCGCCGTAGGCATCGCCGATGGCGAGGCCGCGGACCATGACCACGTAGTCCTGGGTCGAGGCGTCGGTGGCGGTGACCCTGTAGGTGACGGGGCTGCTGAAGTCGTTGGCCGTCGTCCCGCTGACCTGCGGCGTGCCGCCGACCGTGACCGATGCTCCGCTCGTGGTGAAGGTCGCAACCAGAGCGTGCCGGTCCGTGGCAAGAGGAACGGTGAGGGCGATCGTGTGCGCCGCTTCATCGATGACGCCGGTCACCGGCGGGGTCAGCCTCTGGAAGCTGAAGGCGGTGATCGCCTTGGCGTTGCCGGCGTACACGGCGAACGAGCCGGAACTGGTAGCGTAGGCGCTCCAGGGGGCGAAGCCTCTGGGCCGCCAGGCGACCATCACCGTGTAGCCGCTGCCCGGGTGCACATCGAGGGTGAGGCCGGCGCCGTAGCTCGCGGCGCCGCTGGCGCGCGCGAGATTGCCGATGCTCCAGGTGCCGTCGGGGCTGCGCACCCCGAGGGCGAACTCACCGTCGTAGACGGCGCTGCTGGTCGTCCAGATCACCGTGAGTCTGCTGCCCTGCGCGTAGCTTCCCGTGCCCGTGGGGGAGAGGACCGTGATGACCGGCGCCGGCAAGGTCACGGTGAACGATCCCGCGCTGACGGCGCTGCCGTCCGCGGTCGTGACGCTGATCGGGCCGCTGAGGGCGCCGGCCGGCACGGTGAGCACGATC
>JBAXRL010001011.1:0-1619 GCA_037131205.1 Actinomycetes bacterium
CGCGAGGGAGAATGCCACGCCGTGCGCGGTGCTGACGAAGCGTGCGCTCGCGGCGGTCACCGCGTCCCAGGCGCCGATCGCGTCGCCGCGCAGGTCGGACCCGTCGGCGTCCATGTAGCGCTCGAAGACGCGCCCGCCCAGCTCGTTCATCACCACCACCTCGGTGACGTCCTTCGGCAGTCCGGCGATGTCGATGGCGACGCCGATCCTCCCGGATTCGCCGTCGATCGTGTACGTCACCTTCAGTCTGGCACAGACCTCCGCCTGTTCATACGTCGTCACCCAGCCGAACAGTCGCCGCAGCGTGGTGGAGGCGGCGGTCAGCGGGCCGCGCAGCGGGGGCGCCCGGCGGTGCAGCGCGGCCAGGGCATCCTTGGCGGCGTAGAGCACGCGTGACTGAATGGTGGCGCCGCCGCGTCCCGCGAGCCGCTCCACGAGGTTCATCGCGAACACCGCGGTCACCTCCCAGACCGGGCCGGTCCGCCGCCAGGCCAGCCGCATCTCCCCCGGGAAGATCGTCTGCGCCCCGCGCTTGAGGATGGGCACGCCGAACCCCACGCCTTCCTCCGCCAGCTCCTGGGGCCCGTCGAACAGCAGGAGGCCCTTCTGCAGACGCCGCGTCGGGTAGCCCCCTGCGTCGCCCGACTGCCCGGCGATCTTCAGCGAGAGACCATCGAACAGCGGGACGCTCAGCTCCATCCGATGGGTCCCCTCGCGAGCGCAGGCGCCCTTCTCAAGCACGAGGCGACGACCCACCACCCCGCGGCCTGCCAGGCGATCACCAGGGCGGCGCGCACGATCAGCGTGGTCGACTCGTAGCGGGCGAAGACGGCGAGCGACGCCTCCATGGCGTCGGGGAACGCGACGAAGAGAAGCTGCAGCGGCGAGGCGTTGAACACGGTGAACAGCAGGGGGATGACCCACACCGCCGTGAGGGCGCGCCGGTCGAGCTCGCCGAGTGAGGTCAGGATCAGCGCGACGGGGAGGACGAGGATCACGTTGGGCTCGGCCAGCCAGGTGCGCGTGAGGAAGAACACGAGCACCAGGGCGGTGCTCTTCTTCACGAGGTCGTCGAAGCCGCCGACGCCGCGCCGCAGGGCGAAGACCGCCGCGACCGCCAGCGCCGGGATCCACAGCAGGCCCAGGAGCCACCAGTGCCCTTGCATGAGCAGCGGGTCGCGAAACAGCCTGACGACGGTCATCCATGACATCGTGCCCGTCATCACGAAGTGGGCGTTGAGGTGGCGCACCACTCTGGTCGGGTCCCAGCCGAAGACGACGAATGGGAGCACGGCGAAGACGGCTGCGCCGACGGCGAACACGACGGCGTAGCGCACGGCCCGCCCCAAGAACCTGCCGGCGAGGTAGACGAGGGCGACCGGCAGGATGGGCAGGGCCGTCGGCTTGACGGCGATGGCCAGGGCCAGCAGGCCGGCCGAGCCGTCCCGTCGCTCCCTCGTCAGAAGCACGAGCGCCGCCAGGGAACCGAGCGCGACGAGGGCGTCGATCTGGCCCCAGGCGGCGCCGCAGTAGAGCAGCAACGGATTGAACAGCAGGAAGACCCAGGCTTTGCGCGCCGTCGCCGGGTCGGCGCCCAGGTTCTTGAGGACGCCGCCGAC
>JBAXRL010001012.1:0-1618 GCA_037131205.1 Actinomycetes bacterium
TACGCGATGTCATAGCGGTGGTCGACCGCCTCGCGCCGTTCGATCTGGCCGAGCCCTGGGACCACGTGGGGTTGCAGGTCGGCTCGCCGGGCGACGAGGTGCGCGGCGTGCTGGTCGCCCTGGAAGTGGACGACGCCGCCCTCGACGAGGCGCGTCGCCAGGGCTGCGACTTGCTGCTCGTCCACCACCCGCTCATCTTCGACCCGCTCGAGCGCCTCAGCGACGACACTGAAGCGGGCAGGTTGGCATTGCGCGCGGCGCGGGACGGCGCTGCCGTCATTGCCGCGCACACCAACCTCGACAAGGCGCACGGCGGCATCGCCGACGTGCTCGCGGAGCTCCTGGGGCTCGAGGCGGCGGCGCCGCTGGCGCCGGCCGCCGCCGACGCCCTCAAGCTGGTCGGCTTCGTGCCGGCCGACGACGCCGACCTGGTCCGCAAGGCCCTGTTTGCCGCCGGCGCCGGCGTGATCGGCGAGTACGAGCACTGCTCGTGGGCGGTCGAGGGCCAGGGCACGTTCTTCGGCCTCGAGGGCTCCGACCCGACCTTGGGTCAGGCGGGCCGCGACATGGCCGTGAGCGAGCTGCGTCTGGAGGTCGTCTTCCCGCGCCGGCTCAAGCGCCGGGTGACCGGCGCCTACGTGGCCGCCCATCCCTACGAAGAGCCGGCTTACGACCTGTACCCCGTCGAGAACGAGGTCGCGACGCTCGGCCTCGGCCGCCTCGGCGTGCTCGCGGCCGCGCAGCCGCTGGCGGCGTTCGCCGCCGATGTCGCGGCCGTGCTGCGCCTGCCGTCGCTGCGCTTCGCCGGCGACGGCGCCCGCCCCGTGAGGCGCGTGGCCGTGCTGCCCGGCTCCGGCGCCGAGGCCATTTCCCGCGGAGTCGCCCAGGTCGCCGACGTGCTCGTGACCGGCGACGTGAAGTACCACGAAGCACGCGTCGCGCAGGCCCAAGGCCTCGCCCTTGTCGACGCGCCGCACGGCGTCACCGAGCAGGAGGCCGTGCTGCGCTGGGCGCAGACGCTGGCCGATGCGCTCGGCGCCGGTGCCCGCGTGGAGACGTTCCGCAACCCCGCTGTGAGTGTGTGGCAGACGCCCGAGGGGGTCTCGACCGGAGCGGCTGCGCCGCCGGCCTCGCCCGCGGGGGTGGGCGCCTCCGCGTCCTCGCCCGCGGACGCTCCCGGGCCTTCGAGCGGCCCGGCGCCGGCGGTCGCCCCCGCCCGTCCCGTCAACCGCGATGACGCGCGCCATCACCTGTACACCGACGGCGGCGCGCGCGGCAATCCGGGCCCTGCAGGGATCGGCGCGGTCCTGCTTACCGCCTCCGGCGACGTCGTCGAGGAGCTCGGCGACTTCATCGGCAAGGCGACCAACAACGTCGCCGAGTATCAGGCGCTGCTGGCCGGGCTCGAGCTGGCGCTCGACCGCGGCGTCGAGCGCCTCGACGTCTTTCTCGACAGCGAGCTCGTCGTGCGTCAGGTCAACGGCCAGTACAAGGTCAAGGACGCCGGCCTGAAGCCGTTGCACGCGCAGGCCTGCCTGCTCCTCAGTCGCTTCCACGAGGTCAACGTGAAGCACGTGCGCCGCGAGCAGAACGTCGAAGCCGACCGTCTGGTCAACGA
>JBAXRL010001013.1:0-1617 GCA_037131205.1 Actinomycetes bacterium
GCTCTCGAGCGACGACGTGGTGAAGAACTTGATGGTGCCGAACTTCGCCGAGAAGGCCAGGCGGTTGAGCAGCGGTGAGATGGGGATGCCGCCGCTGCCGTCGTACTCGGCGTACACGTCGCCGCTGGGGCCCGGGTAGTCGAAGGCCTGGTCCTTGGTCTTCACGAGGCTGTAGCCGGTGCCGCGCTCGCCGTAGTAGATGCGCGGCTGCGTGATCTCGAGGCCCTTGACGCTCTGCGGCGGCACGTCCTGCACGAGGAAGTCGGGCGAGCCGTCGGCGGTCACCTGGTTCACCGCCGACATCGCCACGCCAAAGCCGTGCGTGTAGGTGATGTGCTGGTTGACCCAGGTCTGCGCCTGCGCCGGGAGCCCGTCGATGTTGAGCTCGCGCGGCGAGAGCATCGTCTGGCGGTAGACGCCATTCACCGTGTAGCGGTCCACGTCGGCATCGAGGAAGACGTAGTAGGGGCGCAACTCCTGAAGCTGCCGGTAGCTCGTCACCAGGGTGTTGGGGTCCCACAGGCGGATGTTGCTCAGCGTGGGCTGGTTGGCCAGCAGCGTCTTCGGCGTGAGCGGCGTCTTGGCGGCGAGCGGCTGCTGCGTGATGGCGTTGAGCTGGTACGCGCTCCTGGTGGCCGCCAGGTTGTGGGCGATGTACTCGCGTTCCTTGGTGAGCTGGTTGGGGTTGACGATGAGCGACTGATACACGGCCGGCACCACGCCGCGCAGCACGATGACGGCGACCACCCACACCACGACGACGACCGGCCACCATTGGTGGCGGCGGAACACGTTCCACACCAGCGCCGCCGCCAGCAGCAGCGCGATGCCCAGCATGACGTAGGCGAGGGGCAGGCGGATGTGGACGTCTGTGTAGCCGGCGCCGTAGACGGCCCCGGCGGTGGAGTACAGCAGACGCCAGGCGCGGAAAAGCTGGCCCACGCCGACCACGACGAAGATCGCCGCGAGGATGGCCGAGAGGTGGGCCACGGCGCGGCCGCCGAGCTTGACGTCGATCTGCGGAAGCTGCGGAGCGGCGGCGCGCTGGGCGCGGGCGAACGGCGAGGCCGGATCGCCGGCCTCGCCGGGCCCTCCCGCGCCCTGCCCCGCGCCGCGCCCGCCGCCGGGCGGCGTCGCCTTGTAGTCGATGCCGCCCATCACCAGGTGCATGATGGCGGCGAGCACGAGCGACGCGACCAGCGCGCCGAAGATGAAGCTCTGCAGTGCCTGCCACATCGGCAGCGAGAACACGTAGAAGCCGATGTCGTGGCCGAAGATGACGTCCTTCTCGCCGAACGGCGCCTGCTTGAGGTACAGCAGGAAGGTCTGCCACTGGCCGGAGGCCCCCCAACCGGCGACGACGGCGGCCAGCAGGCTCACGCCCAGGCCGCCCCATCCGACCCACTTGCGCACGGCCTCGCTGCGCGGCTCGAGCAGGTCGCCCGCCGCAGTGACGCGGAAGCTCGGCGCCAGGCGGCGGGCGAGCTCGACGTTGAGCTCGACGATCACGAAGAACACGGCGAACGCCGCGACCCCCACCAGAAGCTGCCACCAGAACCGCGTCCAGAACACGGAGCGAAAACCGACCTCGCCGAACCACAGCCAGTCCACGTAGAA
>JBAXRL010001014.1:0-1615 GCA_037131205.1 Actinomycetes bacterium
AACTCGAGATCGAAGAGCTCGTACAGCAGGTTCTCGCCCTCGTCGAAGGGATTGCCGCGCGCCGCCCGGGCGTGCACGTAGCGGGGACGCTCGTACCACTCCAGGAGCTCGGCCTCGGCGGGCAGTACGCCGGCGAGCTCGTGGCTGCGCCCGCGGCTGTCGGCGAGGCGGCGCAGCAGCAGCAGCGCGCCGCCGCCCATCGCGAGGGTGGGCAGGCCGTCGCCGATGGCCGCGGCGAGCGCCGCCTGCAATTCGGCGTTGGCGGCGAAGGCGGGCAGCTGCTCCTCGTCGAGCTGGCCGGCGAGCAGCAGCCCGCTGACGTCCGGCGGCAGCTCGCGGTCGCGGGCGACGTTGAGCGGCGCCAGCTCGAGCCCCATAGCCTGCAACATGTCGACGTTCTCCAGGGCGAACGGCTCCAGCGGCGCGCCCCAGGCCACGGCGAGACTCAGGCCGTGGGCGGCCGCCAGCGGCGTCAGCAGCCGCCGGGTGCGGGCGGGCATGAAGCCCCGCCGCGTCGCCGCCGCGAGGAGGTCGTCGCGCTCGAGATACGTGCCCGCCTCGGCGCACAGGCGCCGCTCGCTGCCCTTGACCGGCCGCGCGCCGATGTGGCGCAGCGTGCTCGCCGCCGCCGAGTAGCCCCGCACGAACTGCTCGCTGAGCTGCGGCGGGATCCAGCCGAGGATGGGAAGGCCGACGTCGCGGCGCAGGATCTGCCCGAGCTCCGCCGCGGCGCCGCGCTCGTCGCCGCCGACGACGATCACTCCGGCGATCTCGAGGCCCTTGGCGAGGGCGTGCACGCCGTAGGCCGCGGCCGCCGCCGTGGCGCCGCGCTCACGCGCGTCGAGGACCAGCACGAGAGGCGCGTCGAGACCGGCGGCGATGTCGACCGCCCGCGAGCCCTTCACGCCTTGCCAGCGGTCGAGGGCGGGCTGCACCGCCACGAGGAGCACGAGATCGCAGCCCTCGCTCCAGAAGTCGTAGAGCTCCAGCACGGCGTCGTCGTGGAGCGCCGGGTCGAGCACCCGCGGCGCCCTGCCCTCGCCGGCGTACAGGAGCCGCCACAGCGGGAGGTCGGCGCCGATGGTGACCGCGCGAACGACACGCTGCTCGGCGAAGCACGCCTGGAGCGCGCCCGCGGCGAGGGCCACGGCGGGGCCGGGCTCGAGCCCGCACACCACGAGCCGGGGCACAGACATGAACGGGTCCTCCTTTCGGCCGGCCGCGCGGTCCAGACAGCCGGCGGTCCGCGCGCGAAACGGACTTCGCATCCCAAGGTAGAATACCTTACTCGCCGGACCCACAGCGCGGAGGTATGAGTGGAGGGGATGGATCTGCGCAAACAACTGCACGACGTGCTGTGGGCTCGCGGGCTGTTCACGCTGGCCCTTCTGCTCGCCGTGCTGTGGGTGCAGATCGACGATCACGGCCTCGTCGCCGCCGAGCTGCTCGTCTCCCTTGTGGTGGTCGCCGCCGCCAACGTGCCCTTCCTTCTGCTCGAGGACCGCGTGCAGACGCGCACGCTGGCCGCGGTCATCGTCGTCGTGGACCTCGCCCTCGTGTCCGCCGCCATCATCTTCAGCGGCGGCGCCCTCAGCGCGGTGGCCGTCTTCTACGT
>JBAXRL010001015.1:0-1612 GCA_037131205.1 Actinomycetes bacterium
CTGGGGTCGGCGCCTTTGTCGTAGCCGCCGAGCAGGAGGATGATGCGCTCACCGTAGGCGTGGCAGAAGACGCGCAGCAGGATCCGGTCTCCCGACCTGGCGGGGCGCGGCGCCGCAGATGCGGGGCTCGACTTGTGCACCAGGGTCGCCTCGTTTTCGTCGAGGCGGAGCTCGAAGAGGCCGCGACCGACGTGCCGGCCGTACTTGCTGCCGCAGACGCCGACGCCGTGTACGGCGAGGATGAGTCGGAGCGCCGCGTCCAGCGCGCGCCGCTGCGGGGCCGAGAGGCGCTTCTGCATCCAGCGCCGGGCCGGCTCGTCGCCATCCTGCGACTGGTAGAACTCCAGAGTGAAGCGAGTTGTGGGCATGCCCATGAGCGTGACAGCCCAGCGACCAGGGTGACAGGCTCACAACTGCCTCTCGTGGTGGACGTTTGGCAGCGGCCAAGGGAGACGTTGCGCGGCATACGCCGTTCAGGGCCGCGACACTCCTTTCCGTCACCCTTTGCGCCTGTGGGCGGCGTCGTCCTGGCGGATCAGGCCAGGAGCCTCGACTGGCGGGCGCGAGAAGCGGAGCTACCTTGCACGGCGCCGCAGGAGAGTACCTCGGCGCTGCCGCAGAGGCTGGAGACGCTCGTCGGTCAGTGAGACATGTGACACGCGCACGAGCGCGGCCGCGCTACGGCGAAGCGATGTGCATCTCCGCGCCCAGGGCGCGCGCCAGCGCGCTGATGGTCTTGAGCGTGGGGTTGCCGTGCCCGCTCTCGATGCGACTGATCTCGCTATGGCGGATGCCGGAGGCGGCGGCGAGCTGCGTCTGGGTCATGTGAAGCGCCAGGCGGCGGCCGATGAGATCGGACGCAAGGCGGTAGTGGTCCTCCAGCATGCGCAGCTCAGCGACGGCCGCCGGGCCTTCGGCCTCGGCCTCGGCGACCACGCGCGCGTACGTCTCTTCGAAGGTCGTCATCACAGTCACCTCCTGAGGAGTATCGGTCGTAACGCAAGTTTCCACAAGACGGCGTTTCAGTACCCGCGACTCGCCCGCTCTCGTCTCTGGAAGTCGGCAAGGCGTCGCCGTGCGATGTCGATCTCTCGCTGCTGCCGCTTGCGGCTTGGGTCGGCGCCCTTGTCGTAGCCGGCCAGAAGCAGAATGACCCGATGGCCGTGGGCATGACACAACACCCGCAAGAGCACAGGATCTCGT
Source organism: Actinomycetes bacterium (assembly GCA_037131205.1). Taxonomy (GTDB): domain Bacteria; phylum Actinomycetota; class Thermoleophilia; order UBA2241; family UBA2241; genus CAIXSE01. The sequence continues at coordinate 1,204 of JBAXRL010001015.1, forward strand.
CGGGACGGACCGGGTGACAGCTGACCGACCAAGTGAAGCCGACGCCTCAGTGCGGCTTCGTCGTAGCGGAGTCGGAACTCGAAAAGGCCTTGACCCAGGCGCCTGCCGAACTCCGTGGCGCACACGGCGAGCCCGCGCTCGGCGAGGATGTGCTGAAGCCCCATGACCACGGCGCGGCGTTTGTGCGCGTTGAGCGTGTCGAAGATCCATCGTCGCACCGGCTCGTCGCCGTCGGGAGTGCAGTAGTACGTGAGGGTGAAGCGACCTGCGGGCATGCGTCCGAGTATGGCTGCCCGGTGACCCGGCTCACAGGCTCACGATGACTTCGAGTGGTAGACGTTGGTGATCGCCAAGGGATACGTTGCGCCGAAAGGGCCGTTCAGGGCCGTGGCTCTCCTTTCCGTCACCC
>JBAXRL010001016.1:0-1609 GCA_037131205.1 Actinomycetes bacterium
GGGTCGATCTCCGCCGGCGGCGCGTACTCCTGCACGTGCACCCAGTCGCCGTACACGTCGATGACCAGGTTGTAGTCGGGCAGGTCGGCGTCGTACAGGCGGTAGCAGGTGATGTTCTCCCTGTGCAGCTGGCGGCTGAGGCGGCGCATGTTCTTGTGCAGGCGGTTGGCGAACTGCTCGGCGCCGCCGGTGAGCATGCCGGCCGGGCGGGTCTGCGCCGGCACGGCCGCCGGCGCCGCCGCGGCGGAGGCGCCGGGCGCGGCAGCAGTGGACGCGGACGCGCCGGGGGCGGGCGCGGCCGCAGGGGGCGACGCCGCGGCGCCGGACGAGCGCTTCGCGGCGCGGGCGCTGCGCGGTGCGTCGGACGGACTCACGCCCGCCGTGCCGGCGGCCACGTCGCCGGCGCCCACCTCGTAGAACGCCAGCATGCACTCGAGGGGCCCGTTGTGCAGCGTCGCGTCGCGCTTGACGGGGACACCGATGATCTGGGCCTGATAGGGGCTGCCGGCGAGCACCGCGGCGCGCCAGCCGCCGAAGCCGGCGCGCAGCCGCTCGCCGAGCAGGCGCGTGAGAGCCTCGGCGTCGTCGCGCCGGCCGAGGCGCTCGCCATAGGGCGCGTTGGCGGCCACGAGGCCGCGCGCGGCGGGGGCGCGGAGCTCGACCAGCTCCCTCTGGGAGATGGCGACGGCGCCGCCCAGCCCCGCGTGCTCGACGCACGCTTGCGCAACGCGTACGGCGCGCGGGTCGTAGTCGCTGCCGCTCACCGTCTGGCCGGGAGCCGCCGCCTTCAGGCGGCTCAGCCCGGCCGTGCGCCGCTGGCGGGCTTCGCCCACGAGCCGCTCCCAGGCCGCCGCGTCGTGCCCGAGCCAGCGCAAGAAGGCGAAGCCGCTCAGTCCTTCGGCGCGCAGCAGCCCCGGGGCCACGTCGGCCGCCATGAAGGCCGCCTCTATGGGCAGCGTGCCCGACCCGCAGAGCGGGTCGAGAAAGCTGCCCCCGGCGGCGGCCTCCTGCGGCCACGCCGCAAAGAGCAGCACCGCGGCCGCCAGATTCTCCTTGAGCGGCGCCTCCACCTGCACCCTGTCGGTGCGGTAGCCGCGCCGGTGCAGGCTGTCTCCGCCGAGGTCGAGGGAGACGGTCACGCGGCCGCGCATGAGGTGCCCATTGATGCGCAGATCCGGCGCGCGCGTGTCCACCGACGGCCGCCGGTCGCCGTGCCGCGCGCGGAACTGGTCGACGACGGCGTCCTTCATGCGCACCGCGCCGTAGCGTGTGTCGCGGATCGTGCCGCTGGTCCCGGAGAAGTCGACCGCCAGCGTGCCGTCCACGCCGAGGTGCGTGTCCCAGTCCACACGGCTCGTGGTCGCGTAGAGCGCGTCGCCGTCGGCCGCCGGCCCCGTCGCCAGCGGCAGCAGCACGCGGCCGGCGAGGCGCGACCACAGGCAGACGCGATAGGCCGTCTCGAGGGCGCCCTGGAACGACACGCCGGCGCGGGCCTGCTTGACGTGCTCCGCGCCCAGGCTGCGCAGCTCGCCGGCGAGCAGCGACTCCATGCCTCGGGGGACGGTGGCGAAGAAGGGGAGGGCCATCGCGCAAGGCTACCACGCGGCCG
>JBAXRL010001017.1:0-1606 GCA_037131205.1 Actinomycetes bacterium
GCCCAGGTGAGGCGCGGCTCGCTGATCACGCCGCCGCGCTCCATCGCTTCCTTCAGAGACGGGTCGGCGGCGAACGCCTCGGCCTGCTCCCGGGACGGGAACTGGTTGATCACCGTGACTTCGTTGGGATCTTCGAGGCCCCGGTAGAGCTCGTGGCCGGTGGCGCCGTGACGCGTGCGTACGGCCCGATGCTCGTCGAACACGGACTTCCACGCGTCGTAGTCGCGTACCTTATGTTGAACCATGACGATCATGATCGCCTCTTCGCATCGGCGGGAGCGCCGATCCTCTTCCCGACTCGCGCGCCGTCCCGCAATAGTGCTTTGTACCACACTATTGCTATCCGCAACCCTCGTTTCCGATGAGGTCACGGGCCGCGGAGCGGCTCCCCGCCAGGGCCGGCCGCATCGACGCCGACCGAGCCGCGGTTCACGGCCAGCGGCAGTTCGGCCCGGCCGGTTCAGCCGGCCGCGGCCTCGGCGAGGAGGAACGCGAAGGCCCCGTCGTGCACGTACACGAGCCGGCAGGCATCGATGTAGTCGGCGTCGTGGACCCGGCCGGCGCGCACGTAGCCGACATCGCCCTTGTCGAGGAAGACCCGCTCTCCATCGGACACCAGCGCGTCCGCTTGCCGGCGATAGAACTGGACCGACATCCTTCCCTCTACGACGACCGTCATGTCATCGCCCGGGTGTGAGTGCGGCGGCTCTTCGCTGCCCGCCTGCCAGCGCTCGAGCATCACCTCGACCCCGTCAGGGTTCGTCGGATAGGTGGTGCGCACCGTGAATCCCTCCGGTGTTCCCGAAACGGCGACGTGACCGCTCCACACGTCGCTGGTCGCTGAGGTGACAGTCTGGGGTGCGTCATCGACCGACATCGTCTGACTCCTGTTCCGGATCTGAGAGGAACGCCGCACCTCTCGAGGTGGGCGTCATCGTGGACCCTCCCGACTGAAGAGCTACCTGCGGGTGATTCTACTCCCGACTGCTCCGATCGTGCCCAGGACGACGATCACCATGAGCACCCAGCCGAGCGCGGCCCACGCGCCGCCGGCGCGAATGGCAAGCACGGCGGCGACGAACAGCACGACGTCGATGGCGACCGCACCGATGAACGCGTTTCGCTCCTGACCAGCCACGAGCGCTACTGTATCGCCGCCGGCGCCTGGTGGCATGTCGTTGCGGCTCGACATGGGCGAGGCCCGGCCGTGACGCCCGCGCAGCTGCGCACTCGTCCACGGCCGCTCAGACGTTGTAGACTTCGAGCCCCAGCGTCTTCACCCAGTTGTCCGCCAGCACCTTCTGAGCCTCTTCGGTCCTGTCCACGCCCAGGATGACGATGGCGTTGTCGTCGATCCGGCCGAGGTGGGGATAGAGGTAGTGGACGTTGACGCCGGCCGCCTTCAGTGGTTTCAGCACGGCGTTCACGCTGCCCGGATGGTCCGGTATCTCGACGGCGAGCACGTCGATCTCCCTGGGATCGTAGCCGCCGCCCGTGAGGATGTTCCTGGCCTTCTCGTGGTCGTCGACGACGAACCGCACGGTACTGATGTCGGAGGTATCGGCCACCGAGATGGCTCTGATGTTCACGCCTTCGCGTCCCAGGA
>JBAXRL010001018.1:0-1605 GCA_037131205.1 Actinomycetes bacterium
GTCGCCCCGACGATCACGAGCGTGAGCCCGAACCCGGTGCCGGGGTCGTCGACGGCCCAGAACCTGACGATCAACGGGACGGGGTTCGCGTCGGGGATGACGGTGACCCTCCAGGACCTGACGTACGGCGGCACGTACGTGAAGACGCCGACGTCGCAGACGACGACGCATGAATCGCGCCCGGTTTTCTGGACAGATGATTGCGCCTCACCGGTGCTCAGGCGGCGCGTTTCAGAAGTGTAGCGCGGCGAGCCTCGGCGGGTGAAAGGTAGCCGAGCTTCTCGAGACGCCAGTTGTTGTTGTAGAGGGTGACGAAATCGGAGACGGCACGTCGGACGTCGTCGATGCCGACGAAGATGCGGCCGTGAATGGCCTGCTCCTTCAGGGTTCGGTTGAAGCGCTCGGCGACGCCGTTGGTCTGCGGTTCCTCGACAAAGGCGAAGCTGGGCGTGATACCCCAGAAACGGACCTGCGCGAGGAAGTGTTCGGAGGTGTACTGGCTGCCGTGGTCCATGCGAAGGCTCAGTCCACGGGCCACGTCAGGGCCGAGGGAGCCGTAGATCGCCGTCAGGCCTGCTGCGATGGGCTGGAGGGCTTCGTAGCGGGTGCCGATCTTGATGACATGCCACCCGACGCACTCTGCGTTCCAGTGTTCGATGGCGGTGAACACCCAGACCCAGCCGTCCTCGAGGGTGAAGATGCGAGTGCCGTCGGTCCCCCACATCAGGTTCGGAGCGTCGGTGACGATCGTGCCGTCGTGGAGCAGGGGCCTCCCGATGCGTCCACGGTAGGGCGAAAGAAGCTGGTTCTCGCGCATCAGGCGGAGAACGCGCTTGTTCGCCACGGGGATGCCCCGAAGGATCTTCAAACGGGCTCGGACCTTGCGATGACCTTCGCCCTGGAACGGGGAAGCTTCCAGGTCGGCCCGGATCTCAACGAGGAGTTCAGCGTCCGACAGGGGCGTCTTGGGGCCGCGCTTGCCCAGCGTCCGTGGCCACACTGTGTAGGCGGGCTCTCCGGCGCTCTGTAGGGCCCGACCGATGGCATTCCCATCGTCGTCGGCAGTGAGCGACCCGTGGTTGTCGGCCAGGCCTGCCGCGCCTACGGCGCGGGATGATGCTGAGAGCTGCAGGCACGACGAGGCCGGGCTGATTGACGCTGTTGGTTCCGATGTCACGAGCAGGTCAGGGCCGCTCTCGGGACGAGCCCCGACCTTCCAGGCGTAGAAGCTCGAACGCGCCTTCTCAAAGGCGAGGCAGACCATCTGGACCCCGTACGGCCGGCCAGTCGCCGGGGAGATCCAGGCGCTCAACGCCTCGATCTCCGGAGGGCCAAAGGGCTGTTCCGGTGGCACCTCTCTTTCAGCAGCTCGTTCTCCATCGAGAGCTCGCCGACCTTCTTGACCGCTGCGGACAGCTCGTCCTGCAGCGGGTCTCCCTCACGCTCTCGAAGCCCGTTATCGAGCCCGGCCAAGGCCTTCTCCCGCCAGCGCTCCAGGCGAAAGATCTCGACCCCGAGTTCCCGCGAGAGCAGCTCGACCGACTCGCCGCGAAACAGGCGAAGTACGACCTCGCGCTTGCGCATCAGGCTCCATCGCTGCCCCGG
>JBAXRL010001019.1:0-1604 GCA_037131205.1 Actinomycetes bacterium
TCGCTCGCCGGGGGGAAGATAAGGATTCGCCGGAATTCCTTATCTTCCCTCACAGCATTACCCCGCCGCCGCGGGCGCGCCGGGCGCCGCGCCCGCCGCGGCGCGCCGTGTCCGCCTTCTTGCCGCTCGCGGATCCGGAGGCTGAACGCGCGACCGGACGGAAGGGGACGGGCACGACGAAACGCGACCCCGATGATTCACGCGCAAGCCTGTGGGAAACAGGTGGAAGACACTGGCGGACGGCATACCCCCGTCGGGGCGTCGACAGCATGGACGCGCGCCTTTGGCGACGCCGTCGAGGGGGACGGGAGATGTGAGGGGCGATGCATGCGCGCCGCTGAACCAGCTCCAGGCGACCTGCCCGATCTGCTGCCGCGGATGCTGCCCGCGAAGCAGCTCGAAGACCGCGAGATCGCCCAGGCTTCCGCGATGCGGGGCCTCCTGCGCTTCGCAGCCGTCAGCATCGAGTGCGACGCCTGATGGCCGACCCGGGACAGCCGCGCAAGCAGAAGCCCGCGTCAGAGCCGGCCGACGAGTTGCGCCGCACGGCCGAGGAGCGCCTCGACGGGCACTCCGCCGCGGTCTTCGCCGCCGCCGCGCCCGCTGATCTCGCCGCCGCCGTCCACGAGCTGCGCGTGCGCGAGATGGAGCTCGAGATGCAGAACGAGGAGCTGCGCCGCGCGCACCTCGAGGCGGACGCGCTGCGCGAGAAGTACTCCGAGCTCTTCCGCCTCGCGCCCGTGGGCTGCCTCACGCTGAGCGGCGAGGGCATCGTCGATGACTTCAACAGCATGGCCGCGCGGCTGCTGGGCGCGAAGCGGGAGACGCTCACAGGGCAGCCGTTCAGCGTGTTCGTCTTCGCGCCGGACCGCAGCGTGTACTACCGGCACATCCATCTGCTCATGCAGAGCGGAGCGCCGCAGAGCTGCGATCTGCGCCTCCAGCCTGTGGGCGCCGAGCCCTTCTGGGCGCATCTCGACGGGCGATCGCAGGACGCCGCCGAAGGCGAACCGCTGCGCTACCGCCTGACCTTGACCGATGTCCACGAGAGAATCCTGGCGGAGGCGGCGCTGCGCGAGAGCGAAGAGAAGTACCGCATCGTCGCCGACAACACCTACGACTGGGAGTCGTGGACGGCGCCCGACGGCGGCTACGTCTACATCTCTCCGGGGTGCGAACGCGTCACCGGCCACTCAGCGGCCGAGCTCCTGGCCGATCCGGGCCTTCTGCCGGCCATCACCCACCCAGACGATCGCGAGCGGATCCTCGAGCACCTCGCCGCGTCTGCCCGGGACGAATCTGCGCAGCATGAGCTCGTCTTCCGCATTCACGCCCCCGCCGGGGACGAGCGCGTGGTCGACCACCGCTGCAAGCCCGTGCATGGCGCCGACGGCGCCTTTCTCGGCCGGCGCGCCAGCAACCGCGACATCACCGCGCGCCGGCAGGCGGAGCGCCGGCTCAAGGAACGGGCGAAGGAGCTGCAGGCGCTCTACGGTCTGTCCGAGATCGCCGAGAGGCGGGGCCTCGCACCGGATGATGTGTATCAGGAGCTTAGGGCCTATCCCGATAGGGATGTGCGTGCGGGGCGTTCGTGGACCGAGCGG
>JBAXRL010001020.1:0-1603 GCA_037131205.1 Actinomycetes bacterium
CCTTGCTTCCCGCGTACTGGTGCACGAGCGCATGCGAGACGCCGGCCTGCTCCGCGATGTCGCGCACGGTGACGGCCCCGTAGCCGCGCTCGTGGAAGAGCTCCTCCGCCGCGTCCAGGATGGCCGCCGTCGTCGCGTCACGGCCGCGTCTCCGATGCTGAGCATCCTTCTCGACCACTCCCGCCTCCCCAGCCTGCTGCCGGATGGGCGCGGGCAAAGCTACGCGCCCGATCTCACTCTATATTACCTCTGGTAAGATGCGCCGTACACGAGTCGTCGGGAGCCGCCACGTGAAGTCGCACACGAGCCTGCCGAGGGGTGGGGGCGCCAAGAAGGCCTCATCGCCGGCCTGACCTCGGGTCTCGTGCAGACCCCCGACGCCATGGCCTCGGCGATCCTCGCCGCAGTGAAGCCGGTGAACGGGCTGAATACGCTGGTGATAGGCACGCCGCTCGGCGCCCTCTTCGCCGGCTCGGTCCTCATGACGGTCACCACCACGGGGGCGATCGCCCTCGCCGTCGCCGATGCCGTCGGTAAGTCAGGCGCGGACGAGCGCACGAGTGTGCTCATCATGCTCACCCTGATGGTCGGGCTCATCCAGCTGGCACTCGGCCTCTTCAGGCTCGGTTGGATCACCAAGTTCGTCTCCAACAGCGTCATGGTTGGCTTCATCACAGGCGTCTGCATCCTCATCATTCTGGGCCAGCTCGGCGACCTGACCGGCTACAGCAGCGAGTACTCCAACAAGGTGGTCAAGACGGCGGACCTCGTCCTGCACTTCGACGAGATCTCATGGACGACACTGGCCGTGGGCCTGGTGACCGTGGGACTGATCCTTGCGCTCGGGCGAACGCCGGTGCGCAAGTTCGCTATGGTGCTGGCGTTCGCCGTCGTGACCATCGGGGTGGCTCTGCTCGGGTCCGGCGTGCAGCTCGTCGGCGACATCGCCGCCATCCCGTCGGGGCTGCCCGAGTTCCAGATCCCCGACTTCTCGACGGCCCCGGGGCTCGTCGTCCCGGCGATCGCGATCGCCGCGATCGGCCTGATCCAGGGCGCCGGGGTCAGCAAGAGTGTGCCCAACCCCGGCGGCGAGTACGGTGACGACTCACGCGACTTCGCCGCCCAGGGCATCGCCAACGCGGCCGTGAGCTTCTTCCAGGGCATGCCCATCGGGGGGTCCGTCTCCGCCTCGGCGCTGAACGTCAGCTCCGGCGCCCGCTCCCGTTGGGCGAACGCGTACGCGGGCATCATCGTGGCCGTCGTCCTGCTGCTCCTCGGCAGCGCCATCGAGAAGGTGCCGCTCGCCACGGTCGCGGCACTTCTCATCGTCGCCGCGGTGGGGTCGCTGAAGTGGGCCGCCATCCTCGAGGTGTGGCGCACGAACTGGGCCGCGCGGGCGATCATGCTGGCCACCCTCGTGCTCACGCTCATGGTGCCGATCCAGTACGCGGTGCTGGCGGGCGTCGCGATCTCCACCATCCAGTACATCTCGAGCGCGTCGCTCGACGTGAAGGTCCGCCGGCTGGTGCGCGAAGGGGAAGGGCGGTACCGCGAGGAGGATCCGCCCGAGCGGCTGCCCAATGGGGAAGTCACGATCATCGAC
>JBAXRL010001021.1:0-1589 GCA_037131205.1 Actinomycetes bacterium
AAGCCGGCAAGCTGCAGCCGGTGCTGGACGGGCCGTACACGCTGGCCGATCTGCCTGAGGCCCTTCGGTTCTTCGCCACGGGCGATCACAAGGGCAAGATCATCGTCACGATGGCGTGAACGCCGAGACGACGTTCTGGAGCGCCGGGGCGCACGTGGTCAGGCAGTCGCGTTCACCGTCACTGCCACATTGCCCCGCTTGTGCCCGAGCTCGACGTACCTGTGGGCGGCGACGATCTGGTCGAACGGATAGCACCTGTCGTTGACCGGCGTGATCCGCCGCGCTTCCACGAGTCCTCTCACCTTGTCGAGACGCGGGGAACTCAATTCGAGGGATCCATCGTCGATGGAGACGAATGTGCCACCGTCTACCAGCGCTCGCCGGCACGCCTCCTTGAGCGCGGACGTCCTTCGCTTTCCCACCGCGTCGAGCACGACGTCATACCGTTCCACCGCGGACAGTGACTGCTCGTCTGTGTAGTCAAGCACTCGATCTGCTCCCAGCTCGGTCACGAAGCGAGCGTTGCGTGCGCTGCACACACCAGTGACGTCCGCACCGAGGTGCTTTGCGTACTGCACCGCGATCGTTCCGGACGTGCCTGACGCCCCATACACGAGCACCTTCTGGCTGGGCTTGATGCCGGCCTTGTCGAGATACTGCAACGCCAGCAGACCACCGTACGCAGCCGAGGTAGCTTCTTCGTGGCTGATGCTGTCCGGCTTCAGCGCGATGCAGCCTCGCTTCGAGTCGCCTTCCTTCATGCACTTGTAGTCCGCATACGCGCCGAGAGAGAAGCCGGTAAGGCCGAAGACCTGATCGCCGGCCTTGAAGCGCCTGGTCTTGGCGCCTGCCTGCACGACTTCTCCGGAGAGCACCTCGCCGATGATGTCGTTCCTCGGCCTGGTGATGCCGATCATCACGCGCATCGGAATGCGAAACCGCAGTGGGATCTGTGAGCCTCTGATGAAGATGTCGCTGTTCGTCACGGATGTGGCGTAGATCTTGATGAGGATCTCGTCGTCCCGTGGCACCGGCCTCTCGTACTCCACGAGCTTCAGCACGTCGGGGGGGCCGTACTTCGTACAGGCGATGGCCTTCATCGTCTCCATGGGTACTCCTTCGTTGAGATGCCCGCTAGCTCGCGGGGCTCGGGTCGATCAGGCTGGGTGCTTCGGAGTCGACGACCTTCACGCCCATCACCAGGAGCCACAACGTCAGCCCTACTTCGGCGAGAAGGCTCACGACGATCCCGGGAGAGGTGATCGCGGGGTGGTCCGGGAGCACGAGGGCCTGGAAGAACCAGATCAGGACGGCGACCCCGTCGAGCAGCAGGAGGACGCCCAGGAAACGGGGAAGGTAGCCGGACTTGTAGACCAGGTAGCCGAGCGGGAACAGCCACGTGCCGAAGAACAGCTGGGCGGTGACGAAGCCCGTCTTGTAGACGTTGATGGACAGGTACCCCAGCCCCTCCAGTTGCGCCGCCGAGTAGGCCTGCATGTGGGTGCCCGCGTCGCCCATCAGCAGCGCGGCGAGCAGCGGGAACATGCTCGCGCACTGGATGGCGACACCGACCGTGTTGAGCAGCAGGA
>JBAXRL010001022.1:0-1589 GCA_037131205.1 Actinomycetes bacterium
CCCCAGAAGGCGATCTCCATGCAGGGCACGCCGGCCATGTAGAACTGCCAGTCGTCGTAGCTCGACGGCGGCCAGTACACGTAGGTCTCGGCGGCGGCGCTGAGGCCCGAGTCGTCGGCGCACCTCTGGAAGAAGGCCGTGGTGTCGGGCGTGCTCTCCACGTACACGGTGGCGTTGCGCACCCCGATCACGTCCATGTTGAGCATCGCCACGATCTTGCCGGCGCGCTCGCCGCGGAGCGCCGGCAGCAGGTCGCCGTCGTCCCACTCGAGGTAGTGCGGTGACGCCGGGTTCGAGCTTCCGGGCAGCTGCCCCACGATGTGCGAGAACGAGCCCAGGCACCAGTCGTACCAGGTGTCGGGAGGCCCGCCCAGCTCCTCCGAGTCGAACACCGCGAACACGAGCGTGCGCTGCGGCTGCCAGCCTTTGGCCATCATCGCCTTGCAGGCCTTGGCGATGGCGAACAGCGAGCCCACGCCGGCGCCGTCGTCGGCCGCCGAGGTCATCCAATGGTCGAAGTGGGCGCCCAGATAGATGAACTCCTCGGGGTGCACGCTGCCGGGGATCATGCCGACCACGTTCTGCGCCATCGGGTAGTCGCCGACCTCGTTGTCCACAACGAGCTTGACGGTGAGCGTCTTCCCGGCCTTCAGATCGGCGGCCAGCTTGTTCCACTCGATCTGGCGGATGTACATGGTGGGGATGAACTCGGCGATCTCGTCGGTCTTGAGGATGGTCTTGGCCGTGATGGGGTAGTCCATGAGCGCGCCCACGGCGCCGCGCGCTTCGGCCTCGGCGAGGCTCGGGCCGCCGTAGAACATCGGGTCGGCGCGGTGCAGCAGGATGATCTTGCCGCTGATGTCGCCGGCCTTCTCGAAGTCGGCCCAGCGGCCGTTGCCCACGTCGACGAGCTCGGCGGTCACGCCGCCGGGCCCGGTGCCGGCGCCCTTGTACACCTGGTGGCTCGGTGAGATCGTCCAGTGATACGGGCTCACGACCGTGGCCGACGAACCCAGATCCTCCCAGCCGTCGATGGGGAAACCTTCGGTGTACAGACCGCCGGCGCAGCCCGGCTCCAGGCCGATGGCCTTCATCTCGGCGACCAGGGCGTCGATGGTGGCCTGCGAGGCCGCAGTGCCGCCCACCGTCTGGTTGAACCAGGGGTCGAAGTTGGGGATGCCCCAGCCGTAGACCTGCTTGAGCATGACGTCCCAGGCGTAGTCGCCGTCGAGCTGCGCGAGGAACTCCTTCTCGGCGCTGGTCAGTTGGGGCTTGGCGGCGCCTGCGGCGGCGGCGCCGTAGGCTCCCGCCGCGGTCAGCAGCAGCGCGACCAGCACGACGCCGAGCAGCACTGCGCGCGCGGCCTTGGCCGCGCGCCCGCCGCTCGGCGTGCCGGCACCGCGCGCGGGCGCGACTCCGGCAGCGCGCTCCGCGCGCGGCCCCCGCGCGCCCTGACCTGTCGATCGACGTCGAGACATCTCGGTACCCCCCTGGCTCATGATGACCGGCCCCGCCGGCTGACGGCGCGAGGCGCTCCCCGCGCACTCGTTGCCGTAAACCTACGAGAATCGCCGCGCCTGTCAAGAACC
>JBAXRL010001023.1:0-1585 GCA_037131205.1 Actinomycetes bacterium
GGTCTTGTCGGAGCCGATGAGCAGGATGTTCATGGCCTTGCCCGGCAGCGCGGGGCGCAGCTCCTTCTCGGTCTCGGTGACGACGACCTCCTGCTCCACGGTGCGATGCGCCACCACGCTCACGGTGCCGTTTGCCCAACCTAGCGCCAGGCCGGGAGCCGCGAGCACGGCCACCACGACGGCCACACCGACGAGCTTGACGGCAAGGTAACGGCCGAAGGCGAGATAGGCGGTGACGGCCGCGACGATCGTCACTGCGATCACGGGGGCGCCGACCATGGCCCAGCCGGGGACCTTGCCCGACAGCTTCGCGAGGTCGAAGGCGGCGCGCGAGTTGCCCAGCATGTCGCGGCCGTAGAACCAGAACAGCGCCGCCGCGAGCGCGGCGCCCACGGCGACGGCCGCCCAGATGACGAGGGTGCGCAGCCCGGCGCCCGGGGCCGACGGCGCCGGGCGGGCGCCGCGCCGCGATTCGCCGGGCGCGGCCAGCGGCTCCGGCGCAGCGGGGCCCGCCACCCTGACGGGTTCGGGCTCGCCGGTCTTGTAGACACGATAGTCGCTCATGCTCCTCCGCCGCGGGCGCCCGCCGGGGCGCTGCGCAACGCCTCATCGTCGCACGACCTGAGAGACGGTCGCGGCCCTTCGCCGGTTCGCGCCCTCTCGCCGACGCGCGTCACGTCCGCCCCGAGCGCCGCCAGCTTGCCCACGAGATCCTCGTAGCCGCGGTCGATGTGGTACACGGCGCCGACGTCCGTGACGCCGTCTGCCACCAGTCCCGCGGTGACCAGAGCGGCGCCCCCTCGCAGGTCGGGCGCCTCCACGGCCGAGCCGCTCAGAGCGCGCGGCCCCTCGACGACGGCGTGGTGACCGCTGGTGCTGATGCCGGCGCCCAGACGGTTGAGCTCGTCGACCACCACGAAGCGGTTCTCGAAGACGTTCTCGGTGACGATGGAAGTCCCTTCCGCCAGCGAGAGCAGCACCATGGTCTGCGCCTGCAGGTCGGTGGCGAAACCCGGATGGGGCAGGGTCGAGATGTCGATGGGGGCGAGCGGACCGTCGCGGCGCACGGTGATCGTGCGCTCGCCGACGCGCACGTCTACGCCCATGCCCCGCAGCTTGCCGAGGAAGAGCTCGAGGTGCCGGGGGTCGAGGCCCACGGTGGTCACTTCTCCACCCGTGGCGGCGCCCATGATGAGGTACGTGCCCGCCTCGATGCGATCGGCCACGACCTCGTGGTCCACGCCGTGCAGGGCGTGACCGCCCTCGATGCGGATGGTGCTCGTGCCCTCGCCCTCGATCACCGCCCCCATGCCCCGCAGAAAGTCGCAGAGATCGACGATCTCGGGCTCGCGGGCGGCGTTCTCGACGACCGTCTCGCCGACGGCCGCCGTGGCGGCCATGACGAGGTTCTCGGTGGCCCCGACGCTGGGGTAGTCGAGCGGGACGAGCGCCCCTTTGAGTTGCGCACAGCGGATCCTGATGAAGCCGTGGTCGATGGCGATGGTCGCGCCGAGCTTCTCGAGGCCGCGGATGTGAAAGTCGATGCGCCGCGGCCCGATGTTGCAGCCGCCGGGCATGGCGATGG
>JBAXRL010001024.1:0-1583 GCA_037131205.1 Actinomycetes bacterium
CCCGTCTCCTCGCCCACGTTCCCGACCCGAGAAGGCATACCGTTCACTACTACGGGTAGTGGTGTCTGGACTGCCGTCCCGAGGCGAATTGGCGGGCGCCGGACGGGGTTTTCTGCTCATGACAGGCTCCTCCTCAGTGTACCGTTGGACCGGGCTTCGTGAGGACGACCCGGTACTTCTTCAAGGCCCGGCGACCGCGAAGATGGGCCACCATGCCTTCGGTAAAGGGTTTGCCGTAGCCGCCCCGAAGGCCTTCTGCGTTGAGGCGCGCGGCGATCTCGCGATCCGTGTGGGTCGTGTAGAGCGCTTCGATCCGGGCGAGGACCTCCGGTGTCGTCGTCTGCGGGTGGGGCAGGACGCGCCTCGCCGCATGCCGCGTCGAGGCTCCCGTCTTCCATCGCACCGTCACCGTCACGCTCCAGGGTTCGTCTGCGTTGACGAGCGTGACGTCGTCGACCAGAAGACGGAGGACTTCCTTGCGCTGGGAAGGGCGTGTCGTGGGCGCGTGCCACAGGCGGGGTATGTCGTGCGCCAAGGCGAGCATCCTCTCGCGCTGCGCCGCGCTCAGCTCGAACGGGGGCTTGCTCCTGACCTCCGCGTGCTCCTTCTCCAGACGCTCCAGGTCGAGAAGGCGCGCGTTCCACTCCGCCTCCAGCGTCCGGGCTACCAGCCGGTTCTCGGGCTCGACCCGGTGGTAGCGCCGAGCCGCCTTCTCGGCCTCGTAGCGTGCGGCCTCGAGGCACGTCCTCCACTGGCGGTCCAGGTCCCGCGCGCGCTCCTCGTACTTTTCCAGGGCGCCCACCGCGAGCTCCAGCTCCTGACGTGAGAGCGCACCCAGGAGCACCTGTTCCACCAAGGGCTCGACATACCGCCCATGGACGTTCTGGCAGAGCCGGCGCGTCTGGCGCGAGCGACAGCCGTAGACGACGCTTCCGTCGCGCTCGAACTTGACGCTCATGTGCCGGCCGCAACGCCCGCACAGCACGATCCCTTGCAGCAGGCTGTGGCCTTCGCGGGCGCTCCCCTTCTGTCGGGTCCCCGCGTACAGGTCCCGGTTCGCCATCAGCCGCGCCTCGTTTCGCTGGTACTGCTCGAGACTGATGTAGCCCGGGAGCGTCCCGGCGAGCAGGATGCGCCCGCCGGCCCCGGGGTCCTCCGGATCCTCTTCCCGCGGGCAGGAACGGGCGTACGCGTAGACCCCGGCATAGATCGGATTGTGAAGCAGCTGTACCGCGCGCGACACGCTCAGCGCGCCCCAGCTCGCCGCGACCCCGGGGCTCCCCCAACCGTCACGCCGCGGGAACGCCTGGTGCTGCTCCTCGAAGTACCGAGCCAGCGCCGCCGCGCTGCCCAGGCGCTCGAAGCAGGCGAAGAAGAGCCCCACCGCGTCTCGGACCCTCTCGTCGGGGTCCAGCCGTATCTCGCCCTCCTCCCAGACGTAGCCCACGGCCAGCCGGATGCGGAAGGCGCCCCGGCGCGCCTTGTTGCGTCGTCCGCCGATCATGCGGCTCTTGAGGAAGTGAAGCTCTGCCTCGCTCAGGGTGCCCTTGAGCCCCAGAAGCAGCCGGTCGTTGTAGTGGTTC
>JBAXRL010001025.1:0-1581 GCA_037131205.1 Actinomycetes bacterium
TCCAGAACACGGAGCGAAAACCGACCTCGCCGAACCACAGCCAGTCCACGTAGAACCCCAGCAGCTTGCCCGACACGGCGATGAGCACCACGACGAGCGCGATGATGATGCCGATGACGACGCGCCGCTTCCTGGGAGGCGCAGGCTTGCGCGTCACCCGCGGGCGCAGGTTGCGGACGTTGTCCATGCCCCTAGTATGTCAGGTTCGCGGCGTTTTCACTCGCGCGGGTGTGCGGCGGGTGTGCGGGGCGCGCGATCCGCCCCCCGTCGCCAAGCCCGCCCCGGCGCCCCTCGGCGCGAACCGCCCGGGCGATCTGGCGCCATGTCGCGACGCCGCCCCGCATAGTTGCCGTTCGACCGTCTGCCGTTGGCGATACCGTTGGTTGTACCTCCAACGGTATCGTTGGAAGTGCCCTCAACGGATTCGGCCGTTCTCGACCAGGCGCCCGCCGGCAGGTCGCGTCCGAGGCGCCGCGCAACCTCAACTATCGAATCAGGTACTCCTGTACGACGACCAGCGTGGACATCTGGATGCAGGCAAGCTCGGCGGGCGGGCCGTAGATGAACGCCTCGTGGGCGGCGACGGCCGCCAGGAGATCGGCGGCCACGTCAGGAGGAGGGCGGCGGCGGCGAGCTCAATGCCGTCAGCACGGGCTCGACCTGCCGTTCGAGGAGTTGCCGGTACTCGTCTTCGTCCGCCAGGGAGGTCTCGTACAGTCCCAGCCACTCGATCAGTTCCGGCCGCTGCGAAACCCGCCGGCTCCGTTCACCGGACGCAGGGCTGCTCGCGAACGCCTCGCCACGCGTCCGCCTCTCAAGACCGGCCGCGGGTCGCGGGCCCGCGCGCGTCGCCGAGGCTGATGTCACCCTCGCGCAGCCGCATACGTCCACCGGCGGCGCGTTTGGTCACCCTCGCGCATCGCAGGGTTCGCAGGTACCGTGAAGCCCATGGAGATCGCCGGAGCACTCTCTGGGGTTGAACGGGCGTCTGGGCTGCGCCAGAGGCGCGCAGGCGTCACCGTTGACGCCATCGCCTGGTCTGGTATGCTGTCTGTATTCGTCCCCGCTGGCAGCGCCGCAAGGCCCCCAGCGGGGTTATTCTTTTGCGGCTTCCGAGGTGACTGAGCCGCGACCTCCACGGGCGATCGTCTTCATCGATGGCCAGAACCTCTACCATGCGGCTCGACGAGCGTTCGGCCACCGTGACCAGCGTTTGGACATCGTCCGCCTCGCGACCGCAATCTGCGAGCCACGAGGCTGGCGGTTGCTGCAGACGCGCTACTACACGGGCCCGCCGTCGCACCGCATCAGCCCGCAGTGGCATCGCTTCTGGAGCGCCGAGCTGCGGCGCTGGCAGGCGCAGGGCGTGCAGGTCTACTCGCGCCCGTTTCGTTACCGCCGTCGCTCGGCGCCCGACGAGCTCGGTAGACCGCGAGTTACCGTCGTCGGCGAGGAGAAGGGTATCGACGTGCGGATCAGCCTGGATGTCATCCAGATGGCCATCGACGGCGAGCTCGACGTGGCGCTGCTGCTCAGCCAGGATCAGGACTTCGTCGAGCTCGCTCGAGATGTACGGTCTGT
>JBAXRL010001026.1:0-1579 GCA_037131205.1 Actinomycetes bacterium
GCGATGATCTTGAGCTCGTCCATGATGGCGGCGATGTCGATGCCCTGCGGGCAGCGGGTGGTGCAGGTCTCGCAGCCGGTGCACAGCCAGATGAACCTGTCGTCGAAGACCATGTCGAGCTGCCCGAGCTGCACGGCGCGCATGATCATCGCCGGGTGCATCTCGGAGTACAGGGCCACCGGGCAGCCGCTGGTGCAGCGTTTGCACTGGTAGCACTTGTAGGCGTTCTCGCCGCAGCCTGAGCCGATGCTCTCGGCGAGGAGCGGGCTGATGGTGCAGGTCGTCATGCCGACCCCCTAAGCCACGGCCGGCCGCGGCATCAGGCCGGCCGCCTCGACGATCTCGGGCACGGCGATCTCCCACTCGATGGCCATGATGTGTACGCCGGCGACGCCCTCGATCTCGGTGAATTCCTTGATCATCTCGACGGCGATCTTCTTGCCCTCGGCCTGCGACGGGGCGCCCTTCTCGCAGGCGGCCATGCGGTCGACGATGTCCTGAGGCACGTCGATGCCGGGGACGAACTTCTGCATGTAGCGCGCGCCGCCCACGCCCTTGAGCGGCGTGATGCCGGCGAGGATCTTGATCTCCTTGTGCAGGCCCAGGGCGCGGACCTCCTCCATCCACTTCTTGAACTTGGGGACGTTGAAGATGCACTGCGTCTGGATGAAGTCGGCGCCCGCCTCGATCTTCTTCTTGAGGCGCAGGGCGCGCAGCTCGAACGGGTCGGCGAAGGGGTTCTCGGCGCAGCCGATGTAGAGCGGCGGCGCGACCGTCATCTCCTCGCCGCACTGGAACTTCTTCTCGTCGCGCATGTCCTTGTACATCTTGATGAGGTTGATGGCGTCGAGGTCGTGTACGCCCCTGGCCTCGGGGTGATTGCCGAAGCTCATGTGGTCGCCGGTGAGGCAGAGGATGTTCTTGAGGCCCAGAGTGGCGGCCCCGAGGATGTCGGCCTGCATCGCCAGCCGGTTACGGTCGCGGCAGGTCATCTGCATGATCGCTTCGAGGCCGTTCTGCTGCGCGGTGTAGCCCGAGGCCATCGAACAGACACGGACCACGGCCGTCTGGTTGTCGGTGATGTTGACGGCGTCGACGTAGCCCTTGAGGAGCTTCGCCTTCTCTTCGATGATGGTGACGTCGGCGCCCTTCGGCGGGCCGCACTCGCCGGTGACCGCGAACCTGCCCGAGCTGAGGATCTTCTCGAGGTTGCTGCCGGCCTTGTACTCAGTCGCGGTCATACCGGCTTCGCCTCCTCACGCACCATCTTGCGGGGGCCGCCGGAGCTGCTCTTGCTCCAGTCCTTCGGCGGCCGTTCCATGAACATCAGCTCTTCGCGGCCCTGGGCCTTGAGGCGCTCCCAGATGAGCGCCCAGGCGCACTCGATGTCTTCCTTGTCGGGGGTGGTGACCTCGCAGAGGCCGTCGTGCGAGCCCCCGCAGGGGCCGTTCATCAGGCTCTTGCTGCAGCGCACCACGGGGCAGATGCCGCCGGTGGTGCCGATGCGACACTCGCCGCAGGCCACGCAGCGCTCGAGCCACACGGCGTGCTCCTGCGGCATGCCCAGCATGTTGGTGTT
>JBAXRL010001027.1:0-1577 GCA_037131205.1 Actinomycetes bacterium
AGGAGGAGCGCTACCGCGTCAACGTCTTCGACTGGGAGGCGGAGTTCCCCGAGATCCTGGGGAAGGCGGTGCCGGAGGAGAGGCGCGGGTTCGATGCGGTGATTGGGAACCCGCCGTGGGGAGCGTCTTTCGACGATGCCTCGCTTGGGTATTTGCGTCGGGTGTTTTCGCCCGTGGTTGTGAGAATGGTCGACTCGTACATCTACTTCAGCGAGCTCGCACTTCGGCTCACGCATTCGGCCGCGCATGTGGGGCTCATCGTCCCCGCGACGCTACTTAACCAGGCCGATGCGCGACTCATGCGCGTCGCCCTGATGGCCAGGCCTCTGCATGTGCTTGTGAACTTGGGGCAGCGCGTCTTTGGACGGCAGGTACTGAACACTTCGGTGGTGTTCGTGATTGGGGGTGCCGGAGCTCCTGGCATGGCGGCTGTCGCCGACTTGTCCGGCCTCGAAAGCGCCGACAAGCCGAAGGCGCTGGAGGTAGTGGAGCTGGTCGATGCTCGTGCATGGGCCGACGCCGTCGTCGCCGACGAGTCTCGGACCTTCTTCGCTGGCTCGCTGGACGAGACCCAACTGCTTCGGCGACTTCGAGAGCGTTGCCCCGACTTCGTCTCGCTTGTCGATGGTCGCATTGAGCGGGGCGTCAGCCCCGACATCGTTGGGGCCCACGTAGTAACGCCCGAAACAGCACGCCAGCTGGGCATCGAGCCAGCTCTCCTGCGCCCCGGTCTGAGTGGCCGCGCGATTCGGCGCTTCCAGCCCCCTGTCGCCGATCAAGTCCTGCTGTACACGACGAGAGAAACGCCCATCGAGCGGTACCCGAATGCTCAGGGCTGGCTGAATCAGTGGGTGCCTCGCAACACCTGTCGGGAGGTCGCCGAGGGCAAGCACCCTGCGTGGGCCCTCCATCGGCCCAGAAACCCAAGCATCTTCAAGTCGCCGAAGTTCATCGGACTGACCACGTCCAAGACGTTTGAAGTGGTGTATGACGCTGCCGGCGACTTATACGTCACCGACGCCATGTACGTCTTTCGAACCCGTGCAGATCTCGACCCGCGGGTTCTTCTCGGACTCATACACTCGCGCCTCATGCTCTTCCTGTATCGCGTGGCGAACCAAGGGGAGGGCCGAGTCATCCCTCAGGTGAAGGCCGCGAAATTGAACAACATACCCGTTCCCACGCTCCTCGCGGACTCACCGGGAGGCCGAAGCGTTGCCAATGTCGTCGACCAAGTTGTGGCCGTGATGTCTCGGCTACTGGAGGCGCGGATGCCGAGCGAGATCGAGTCGCTCCGGAGGGAGGCAAACGGGCTAGTCGCTCGCCTGGACCGCCTGGTCTACGATCTCTACGGCCTCACAGACGACGAGATCGCCCTCGTCGAGAAAAGCATTCCACTCCCCTGAGAGGCGCCCGAGGATCTCATCAAGATCAGCGTCCCGAGCCACGGCTGCTCGAGCGCACGGCGTTCAAGCTCGAGCGCGAGATCCAGCGGCTGCCCGCGGCGGTGACCGGCCGCGCAGGGTGACAATCGGCCGCACTCGTTGCATTCCTCTGGGGGTCGGGGATAATGAAGG
>JBAXRL010001028.1:0-1573 GCA_037131205.1 Actinomycetes bacterium
GTCTGGGGGACTAGGGGTCGCCAGTTCAAATCTGGCCACGCCGACCAATCTCTTTGCAGGGGTTTCCTGCCTCGACCGCTCGTTCAAGGTCGGCCTCCTGAAGGACTCCTGTGCCCCGTCTGCCGCCCGTGCTTTCCCGCCGCCGCCCGAAGCGCGCGACAAACAACCACACGGGGAGCGATGAGTACGTCCGTCTGCTGCTTCATTCTCGACGCCATGACCCACGTCGCTCTGGGGTACCAGGCCGTGATCAGGACCAGAACGACGGTGACAATGAACAGAGCCCACTCGCTGTTCATGCTGATCCTCTCTATCGACGGCGGGCTGAGATCACAAGGAGCTCACAGGTCGGGTGACTCGAACAACGTGACCGGATTCCCTGGGCGCGATCTCGACCTTCAGGGTGGCCCCACCACCACGAGGTTGCCAGCGGCGAGCCTCGGCGTCCGGGCCGGCCGCTTCCCACGTCTCGACCGGCCCAGTCGATCACTCGAGACGCGACCTCGAGCGCTTGTTCGTGGTCGGCGTCGACAGCGCTCCCGCGGTGGTCCGCGGGCTGTGGCCCTCCCTCGCAACCTGATAACACTGGTGTTATACTGGGGCTGTGGTCAAATGGATCGTCACTCTTTGCACCACTGAGGCCGGACGTTGCCCGGTGCGTGACTACCTGAGCGGTTAGGCCCCCAACGAAGGGGCACGCCTCACGGTCGGCATCGACCTTCTCGAGACCTTCGTGCTCGCCTTGGGCATGCCACACGTGCGCAGTGTCGGGGCAAGCTGTGGGAGCTGCGGGTACGCGGGCGAGTGCAGCACCGGGTGCTGTACGTGGCGGTCACAGGGGGGCGGCTGGCCCCGGATCCCAGCGGCGGAGCTGTGAACCGCGAAGCAGCGCATAGCCGACTATCTTGAGAGGATGGGCTGATGGACTGGAAGGACTGCCTGGCCGAGATGGAGGCCGCGGACCCCGCGCTCAAGACCGCGCGGCAGGAACTGCGCCCGCAGTACGAGTTTCGGCACGCGCTGATCGCTGCGCGGCTTGAGGCCGGCCTTACCCAGCGACAGATGGCGGAACGGCTGGGGATCAAGCAGCCCGCTTTGGCGCGCTGGGAGGCGGGCGAGACGCTGCCGACCATCACCTCCTTGCATCGCGTCGCCCAGGTCCTGGGATTGGAGTTCACCATCACGCCCGACGCGCCCCTCACGGTGCGACCGCACAAGGCGGCTTGAGAGCTCGCGCCGGGCTCGGGCCTGCTGCTCAAGGCGGCCGAACCCGCCGCGCACGCGCCAACGAGGAAGCTCCCGGCCCTGAGGGCACTCGCGCGAGAGCGTGCCTCCTGCCCTTCATGACAACGTGACCGCGGCGAGAGCCGGCGCCGACGCAGACCTCAGCGGCCGTCCAGGATTCCCTCGATGATCTGGTCGAGCCCGTCGATGAACGCTGCGGCCTGCTCATACCATTCGGCGATCTTCTCCGGCTGGATCTGCACGAAGTCGCCGTAGTCGCTCTTCTGCCGGAAATCGTACATGCGCGCGAACAGACGCCCCTGTTCCACGGGCACGATGCCCGTCTTGA
>JBAXRL010001029.1:0-1571 GCA_037131205.1 Actinomycetes bacterium
AACCAATATTTTCCTCCGAGCAAGGAAAACAGCCGTCCGATTTGCTCTGGAGCACCCTCGGAACCGATCACATAGAGAGGCCAATCCGAGCCAAGATCCCCGATTGGGTTTGCGAGCCCATACCGCGTGGAGCGCCCCCGACCAATCCTGACCAGAGAATCGGGCAGCCTCCTCAGTGCGCGCGAAATGGTCGGCTGGCTGACTCTTGCGCTCCGCGCGAGCTCCTCCGCGCTTCTCACTCCATGCTGGAGGAATTGAAGGCGTAACGACTGGGGTTTGAATTCCATGTGAATACATTATCGTTTCTATTCATCGAATTGCAAGCTGATGTTTCCTAGAATGTTGTGACATAGGAAATTGCTTCTGATGCATAGATACGAAAAGGCTGAGATTTGATTCTATCCGGTCTGCCGTTGCTACGGGTAGACGCCTCTGCTCAGACATCCCGAGCGGACCGGACCGGAGACCGACGAATTCGCTTCGCGAAGGAGCCTCGCTCCATCAAATCAGGTTTCTGGACAACGTCGTTATCGGACGATCTTCCCCGGCAACCCATACCGCTCATTTCTTGACCTGGGTATTCACTTGGCTCAACATGGGGCGACAGGTTGTGGTCGGACGAGCATTTCATAGGTTGTTGGCGTGATCTGGATGGCTTGCTGAGCCAGTCTGAAGAAAAGTTTTCCGCGAGAAGCCGACTTGCGGCGATTGAAGCGAAAGACGAACTCATTCAGATAGTCATCCAAATGTTGGTGCCCTATCGCGCCTTGGTGGGTTCCAAGAATCCAACGTTTGAACAGCGACGCAGCCTGGTGCGCTCTGGGCATCAGATATTCCCCGTCACTCAGGTGACTCTGGATCTGACGATGATGGTTGTAGCCCTCCATCTGGAGGTAGGAATTGAGCCCGTCGGTGCAAACGGTGCTCCCGGGTTCGATACATGAACGGATAAAGCCATGAAGAGTTGCTCGATCAAAGTCCGGGATACACGCCATTCGAATTCGACCGATCCCTTTACCGTCTTGCTCGGCCGCAACAGCGATCAGCGCCTTGCTCACCGCTCCGCGACCGGTAGCTCCTCCCGATTCTGCGGCACCCCAGTAAGTTTCATCCACCTCCACTACGCCACGGAGATGCTCTCGGCCGGGGCGCACCATTGCTTGTCGCAGTTTGTGAAGAATCAGCCAGGCCGTCTTGTAACTGCCAAGTCCGAGAACTCGCTGGAGACCAAGAGCGCTCATACCATTCTTCTGACTGGTCATGTGCCACATCGCCCGAAACCAAACCGTCAGTTGGAGATGGGTGCCTTGGAATACGTTTCCCGCAAGAACCGAAACCTGCATCCGACAGCCACAGCAGTGCAAAAGCCCATTCGACATTGGGCGGGAGTCTTTGCACCCGCAGCGAGGGCACCGGAAACCATCAGGCCAACGAAGTCCGGCAAGATACTGGCGACATGCGGTTTCGTCAGAAAAACGCTTCTCAAGTTCGGTCAGTGTTCGTGGATAGTCTTCGACCATCAAGAATACACACTACATCTTGGGGCCTGTTGAGCCAAGTGAATACCCAGG
>JBAXRL010001030.1:0-1570 GCA_037131205.1 Actinomycetes bacterium
GGCCTTGCAGTGGTCGAACACCAGGTTGTCCAGATCGGACGTCCCGATGGAGTGTCCTCTGTTGTGCCTGGAGTCGAGCATGGCGCAATCCGGAAAGTACCGGCGCCACACTTCCCTGTTGCCGGTCGCCAGCTCGTGGGGTGATGCGCCGCCGTAGTTGGTGGCGACGATCACCTGTGTGAACCTTCTGAGGAGCGGCAGGTTGTGGACGATGTGCCGCTCGAGGACCTGCAGGTCGCCCGGATCAGCGATGTAGCCGATCGTGCCGTAGGCGCTCCTTTCCATGACCTCCTTGAACGTCATGGGGGGATCACTCTCGACAAGCGGGACTCGCGGCCTCCGCGAAGGACCACCGTCGGGCAGCGCTGCCGGAGGGTGGTCCTTCGACGGCGTGCGCGCCGCGAAGCGGCGGCGCGGGGGCCTGCGTGGGCTTCGGCTCGCGCGCCTCAGATCGCCTCTCCGAGACCGGCCTCCCCGAATCCTCCGCACTCTCCGAATCCGACCCCCTCGATGCCGCCTCCTATCACGCCGTCTGTCGTCTCCTCTGCGAGCTGCTCGGACACGTACTCCAGATCCTCTTCGGACAGGTCCTCGTCGTGATCTGCGGCCTCAGGCGTCTTCTCGTCGTCGGACATTGCGATCCTCCTTCCTGCTTGGCATGACTGTGGGTTCGTGAAGACTAGCAGTCCCAGATGCATTGCCACCAGTACGTTTGCCGTTGCGGCTGCCACGCCGCCACCACGGCGAGCTCATCGTCGGAGAGCTGCCAGGTCGTCGCCCGGGCTTTGTACCGCGTCAGGTCGCCGACGGTCACGTCGAAGCCGGCCTGTGCGGCGATGGCGGCGGCGGCGATGGCATCGCTGCTCCGTAGCTGCTCCTGCAGCGAGACGCTGGCGGCCACTGTTCTCAGGAAGGCGTTCAGCTGTTCGGCGGACATGACCGGTCAGGATCCACGAGACTGTGCGAACAGCCAATCCGCGACCTCTTCGGAGTAGTACGCGATGTCCCATACATCGTGTCCGAAGCCGGCCAGTTCCGTATAGCGCGCCGGCGCTCCGACCTTGGCGAGCGCCGTCATGATCTCTCTCGCATCCTCGACGGGGTACACGGGATCGTCGTCCCCGTGGAACGTCCACACGGGCGTCGTGCGCAGGCGGTCGGCCAGCCGCTCCACCGGATCGCCGTCGGCGTCGGGCACGACGGGGTCGGGGTCCGGCGCCCGCGCGCCGCTCCCGAGGCGCGGCCTGACCAGCCCGCACACGATGAGAGCGGCGGCGAAACGCTGGGGGTGACGGTAGAGCGCATGCCACGCGGCCTTGCCGCCGCTGGACACGCCGGTGAGGTACACGCGGTCATCGTCGGTGGCGAAGTCCCGCTGTGCGTGCGCGAGCACCTCCAGGGCGAACTGGACGTCGGCGGAGGCCCAGGCGCGCAGGCGCCCCACCTGCGGAAACACGACGATGCCCGGGTACCGGGCGGCGTTGCGGCGGATAGCGCTGCCGAGCTGATACTCCGTCGGCAGCAGCGCATCGCGGCCGCCTTCCCCGGCGCCGTGCAGAAACAGGATCAC
>JBAXRL010001031.1:0-1570 GCA_037131205.1 Actinomycetes bacterium
GGCCGCGGCTGACGGAAGACCGGGCCGCGGCTGCCCGAGGATCAGGCCGCGGCTGACGGAAGACCGGGCCGCGGCTGACGGAAGGCCGGGCCGCGGCTGCCCGAGGATCAGGCCGCGGCTGCCCGAAGATCAGGCCGCGGCCGACGGAAGGCCGGGCCGCGGCTGACGGAACCGCGCCGGTTGATGCGCGTAGACGACGCGTGCGGGCAAGCGACTCGCGGCCGGAGAAAGCGTGGGGACGGAGGGCTGTTCTCCCCTCATGAATCGGCCCTTCCTTGTCTTCCCCCTCAGCAGTGCGTCCTGAAAGGAAGGGGGTGACGATGTGGAAGATCGTTGACCCAGACCGTGCCGTGCCAGTGATGGAGGCAGGCCCTCCGGGTTCGCCGGGCAGGCGGAGAGCCCAAACCGCTGCCCGCCGGGAGCGCTGCCCGCCCGGAGCGCTGCCGGCTGTGCGCCCGTCGGGCGCCCCATTCGTGGCTCACCGGCGCCTGAGCGACGGGGATGGTCATGAGCCGTCAATGGGGCTGGACGCCGCGGCGCCGCGTGCCCCTACTCCGGCTCGTGCTCATTCGAGCGCGCCTCGTGCACCTGGGCCAGACGGTCGCGCGGTCCCATCCAGCGTCGCGGCTGCGTGCCATCGAGCGAGGGCGACGGGCGCGCGAACGTGGTCGCCATGCCCTCGGCCGCGGCATCGTGGTCGAGCATGGCGAGCACGCCCGCTTCATCGCCGGCGAGCTGGATGCGGCGCACGTAGCCGGCCTTCAGGTTCTGGTCGGCGGTGTGCTGCACCTGCTGCTCCCAGTCTCGGGCAAAGGTGATCATGGCCGCGGCCAGTTCGCGGCGCGCCTCGTCCAGGCCGCGGCGCGAACGTGGTCGCCATGGCCGCGGCGCGCCTCGTCCATGCCGCGGCGCGCCCACGACGTGCGCTCCCACTTCGGGCAGCCGGATCTCGGCGCCGTGCCCACCGCACGCGGTCTTGGGGCGGAAACAGCAGGCGGCGCCGAGCAGGTCGCCGATCTCCTCCGCGTCCGCGAGCACCGCTTCGACGCGACCGCTCTCACCGACAAGCCGCCAGCGGCCGCGGCGCACCCCCTCAAGAAGAGCGCGAAAGTGCCTGCCGGCCTCGGTCGTCCGCCACGTCTCCACAGATGTCACCTCGTTGTGCACGGTTCAGGGCGGCTTGCCTCCCTGAGAAGCGCCCGCTTTGCGGGATCGTACACGCCGGCGGCGCGGCGGCGCGTCATCGCCGCCGGATCGCGACTGAGGCGGGCGCTCGGCAGCGCCGCCCGCCTCCCGCTATACTTTCGCGTGGCCGCGGGCGCGCGTCGCCGGACCCGCGGTCGATCGCCCGTCATCATCCGCCACCACCGAGGCCCCATGACCGACGCACAGAGCACCGACCACCTCCGCGACACCACGCGCTTCGAGCCCGCCGCCGTCGAAGCGCGCTGGATGAAGGAGTGGCTCGAGTCGCACCTGTTCCACGCCGTGCCCGACCCGGTCCGCGAGCCCTACTCCATCGTCATCCCGCCGCCCAACATCACCGGCGTGCTGCACATGGGCCACGCCC
>JBAXRL010001032.1:0-1568 GCA_037131205.1 Actinomycetes bacterium
CGGCATGCGCACCATGCGACGCGCGGCGTCCACGGCATAGGGCTCCGAGGACACGATGTGGCCGACGGGCACGCCAGGGTACTTCTCGAGAAGCCGCCGCAGGCTGCTCAGGCCTCGCGGCCGGGACGCTTTGACCTCGATCGCGCGGGTCCGTCCGCCGGCGGCGATGAGGTAGTCCACCTCCGCGGTGCTCCCCCGCTCCTCTCCCGCCCAGTAGAAGAGCTCGGGGTCTTCGGAACCGCCGCGGGACAGCCCGGCGAGAAGCTCCTGTCCGACGTACTGCTCCGCCAGGGCTCCGGCGTAGATGTCGAGCAGGTCGGCACGCGCGATCTCCTGCGCCACCGGCAGACCGCAGAGCGCGTGAAGAAACGCGAGGTCGGCGAGAATCGCCTTGAAGCGATGGACCCCGCGGCTCGCTCCCAGCGGCAGACCCGCCGGGCTGGCGGCATGGATGGGTTGCACGAGGCCGGCGCGAACCAGCACACGGAAGGCCGTGCCGACGGTGGGCCGCGTGCGGTCTCGAGCCAGCCGCGTGAACAACAGCTGGCCGCCGACACCGCGGGCGACGTTGCCGAGGACCTCGTCGAGCAGGTCGGGGTCGCTGGCCGGGCGGTACTTGGGGAAGTCGTCGCGATACACGCGGACCAGCTCACGCTGCTGCTCCAGCGCGGCGCTGCGCAGCCCTTCCGCCGCGTAGGCGGCGACGGCCGCGGGCATGCCGCCGACGACCAGGTAGTCGCGCAACGCCTGCAGCAACGCTTCATGCGACGCCGCGCTGATGTCGTGCGGCGTGGACGCCACGATCTCCGCGGCGACATCCTTGCCGACGGCGCGGAGAAACTCGAGAAACGAGAGCGGCCGCACCGTGACGGGCGTGATGCGGCCGACCGGGAACGAGACGCCGTCGCGGCCGAGCGCGAACTCGAGCAAGGAGCCGGCGGCGATGACGTGGAGCGCCGGCAGCTCCTCCTTGAAGTAGCGCAGGGAGGTGAGGGCGCGGGGACACGCCTGGATCTCGTCGAGGACCAGGAGATCCCGCCCGGGCGCCAGGGCGGCGCCGCGGCGCAGACCGATCTCGTCGAGAATACGGCGCGGGTCGAGGTCGGCGGCGACCCCGTCGCGAACCCTGGGTCACGCTCGAGGTCGACGACGTAGGCGCCGCCGGGAAACGCGCGCCTGCCGAGCTCGCGCGCCGCGTACGTCTTGCCGACCTGTCGCACCCCGCGCAGAAGCAGGGGGTTGCGGGCCGGTTTACAGAATCACCTGATAGTGTAAAGCGCCGCTTTCGATAATCAAGGTGAGCGATCACATCGGACGAGCGCGTGGCTGCGACGACGCCGCGCGCTGCGGGCCAGCCCGAGACGCCTTGGACACCTTGGACCGCCCAGGCGCCTGCACCGATCGCGCCCGCCCTCCCGGGCCTACTGCTCGTCCGGGGAAGAACGCGCGCGCCGCGTCGGCTCGGCGGAAGTGGGAGCCGAAGCCCCTGATGCCCTTTCGAGCAGCCGGTCAGCCGCTGCTTCGCGTTCTTCCCGCAGCCACGCGGCGCTGTCACCGGCGAGCAGGCC
>JBAXRL010001033.1:0-1567 GCA_037131205.1 Actinomycetes bacterium
TCCAGGCGCTCGCCGTCGCGGCCGGCGCCCTGGCGATCATCGCCCTGTACTCCGCGGACAACCCGAGGACGCACTTCGAGGTGATGAAGTGGGTGTTCTTCCCCGCGGAGCTGGCCTGGTGGATGGCCACCATGTGGCTGGTGGCCTTCTACACCGGCGTGCGGCCGGTGCGCGGGCTGCTCGCTCTGAGCGCCGGCTTCTGCGCGCTCATCGTCCTGAACCTGGCGCTTCCCTACGGCGTGCTGCACCGGGTGGTCGGCAGCATCGCCACCTCCCATATGGCGGGGGGAGACGTGAGCGTCATGGTCGCGCCCACGCCACACCCCATCTACCACCTGGTGAGTGCGCTTGTCCTGGCCGCTTTCATCTTCATGTTCTACGCGGCCTGGCGCGTGCACCGTCGCAACCAACGCGGAAAGGCATGGATCGTCACCGCGTTCCTCCTCGTCTTCCTCGTCGCCGGCGTGCTGGACACGCTGCAGAACTACGGCGTCCTCTCGGACCTCTACTTCACGCAGTTGAGCTTCGTGGTCCTGGTCCTCGCGGTGAACATCGGGTTGCGCCAGGAGTCGCTGAGGCAGGAGGACGGACTGCTGGCCAACCGCGCCCACCTCGAGTCCCTCGTCGAGCAGCGCGTCAGGGACCTGGACGAGGCCAACGCACGACTCGCTGTGGAGTCTCAGGAGCGCCTCGCCACGGCGGAGTCGCTGCGCCGGCGCGTCGCGGAGCTCGATGCTCTGCAACGCATCTCGCGGATTCTCGCCGACCGCGTCGATCTCGCCACGGCGCTGGACCAGGCCGGCCTCGAGGTCGCGGCGCTCCTCACCGCCGACCACGCGCGCATCGACCTCGGCGGCGGCCCGCCGGCGACGCTCGCGAGCGCGGCCCACCTGATGGTCGTGCCTCTGGTGGCAAAGGACATGACCATCGGCGCGCTCAGCGTCGCTCGCGACCAGGGCGCGCCGTTCTCAGGCGAGGAGCGCCGGCTGGCGGAGATGGTCGCCGGCGATGTGGCCGCGGCCGTCGAGAACGAGCGCCTGCACGAGCGCCAGACCAGGCAGGCGGCCGAGGAGGAGCGTCAGCGCCTTGCCCGCGACCTGCACGACGCCGTGACGCAGACCCTCTACTCGGCGGCGCTGATCGCCGAGGCGCTGCCGGCCGTGTGGCAGCGCGAGCCGAGCGCGGGGCTCAGCAACCTCGTCCGGCTGCAACGGCTGGTGCGCGCCGCGCTCGCCGAGATGCGGACCCTGCTCTTCGAGCTCAGGCCGGCGGCGCTGGAGGCCACGCCCCTGGAGGCTTTGCTCGACCAACTGGGCAATGCGCTCGCCGGCCAGATCAAGGGGCCGGTCAACGTCCGCACCGCCGACGACATCCCTCTCTCATCCGCCACGAGACTCGCCTTCTATCGCGTCACGCAGGAGGCCTTCAACAACATCGCCAGGCACGCGCGCGCGACGGAGGTCGAGGTGGACTGTGTCGCCGACAGCGACGGCGTGGTCAGTCTGTGCGTGCGCGACGACGGCAGGGGGTTCGACCCCGGCGCGATCGGGCCCGAAAGCATGGGGCT
>JBAXRL010001034.1:0-1567 GCA_037131205.1 Actinomycetes bacterium
CCGCGGATGCGGTTGTAGTTGACGATGTGCCTGAAGTTCCAGCTCAGGATGAGGTCCGCGTTGGCCACGGTGGCCGCGGCGACATGGAGCGCATCGGCGATGGATGCTTCACCAAGGACTCCAGCGCCAACGTACTCGTCGGCCAGAGACCTTGCCTCATCGTCGAGACCGATCAGCTCCACCGAGGCTGGAGGCAGGTCGAACCAAACGTCTTGGACGGCCTCCGGTGAGGCGGCAAGCTCTCTCTGCGTCTCGTCCGCGAGCAGCACCACCTATGCGCCGAGTCTCACTTGGTCAAAGAAGCCGTTGCTCGGGACGATGAGCTCATCGTCCTGCGTTCCGCCGAACACGGATGTGTCCACGTGCACTCGTATCCTGTGCACCTCGTGCCTCCATCCCTGCGATGGTGGGGGCTCCTGCCGGCGGCGAGCAGACCACAGCATCCGACGTGGACCTGCTGAGGCAAACCGACCCGACTGCTCCATTTTACCCCTGCAGTGTCGTGCTTCCTCAGGAAGTGCTGCTCAGATAGCAGGTGCCGGCCGCGTGCGCGTGCGACCCGGCGACTGGGTCAACCTGCCATCTGTTCGAGCGTAGCGCCCAGCGCGTGCGCCGTCTACGGGTGACATGGCCTCTCCGGGGTGACGTTGACGAGGGCGGGCAGGTGACAACGAACGCGAGGCGGGTGACCTCGGCGGCCGCCAGCGATCTGGCGTCGGCGACGTCGGGGCGGGCGAACCGGCAGGCGCACCGGGTCTTTGGCATTCGGGGCGGGGAAATCGGCGACCGAGAGCGCCGCTTCTATTGCTGCTCAGGACGGGCTCGGCAAGCGGATCAGCACCTCAATGATCTCCGGGCAGGTGACGTCCTGCCGATAGGCCGCGCGCGCTGGCCCTCCCGGGTGACGTTGACGACCGTGGGGGAGGTGACAACAACGGCGACGTGGGCGCCCGGCGAGGGGCCGCTGGACGCACCGTTGCCGGCATCTCCCGTCACTGCAGCGGGCTCGGCGCCCTGAATCGTGCGTGCTTCATGAAGAAGGGTCAGCACCCGTCGTGATGCAAGGGCGAGCCCCGGCTTCGAGCGGGCTCGCCACGTTTGGCCAGCGCCGGCGGCGCCCGCGCTCCAGTTCTTGAGCAGGTACAAAGGGCCGACGCGGCGACGAAGGGGCGCAGGCTGTGAAGGCAATGCGGGGGGAGACGGAGATCGTGACGGGATACATCGCCGACTCTTCCACCCGCGCTGCCCTCGTCGGATCGTACCTGAGCGAGAGGCTGCTGCACGAGGAGCACGCCGTTGGTGGCAGCCGCGTGGCCGAGAGGCGTTGCCGTGCCGCGCGCTCCGCAGCGGAGGGCGGCGTTACCGGAGTGGCTGTGGGGAGGAGGTCCGCACGTTGACGACCGTCCTCGTCACCGGCGGCGTCGGCTTCATCGGTTCGCACGTCACGGCCGAGCTGCTGTGCCGCGGCCGCGCCGTTCGCGTGCCTGACAACTTCTCCACCGGCAGCCGCGAGAACCTGGCGGCGGTCGGCGGCGAGGTGGAGCTCGTCGAGGGCGACGTCCGCAGC
>JBAXRL010001035.1:0-1565 GCA_037131205.1 Actinomycetes bacterium
GGGAGACTCCAGTCGACCGTAGCGGCAGCCGGTTCGCGGCACAAGGATGACAATGGATCAGAGGAACTCTGTCTGGCGCGTGGCGATACCGGCTCGACCTCGATGACCGCGAACCCGCCCGCGCCCGCTCCCCGAGCCGCCGCAGCGCAAGGAGGTTCCGGCGGCGGGGCACATGGTGGTCCGTGACCTGGCGGCCTGCGGCCGGAACGCGCGCGAGCGGAGGGTTGTCCGCGGGTGAGGATCGGCCGCAGATGAGCTCCTCGCCGTGACGCGGATCTGGAGGCCCAGGTCAGGGTCCTCGCGAACCGCAGCCGGCACGGGTTCAAGAAGCCGTCGGCCGCGATGACCTGCTCGTGCATCCTGGCGGAGAGGCGGAGCGGTGAGCAGGCGCCTGTCGCAGGACCGGGGCGTCGCTGGTACTCACGTGATCCCCTCCCTCAGCGGCGCACCGAGGCCCGGCGCCCTTGAGCTCGCGCGGCATAACTTGATCACGCAGGTCGCAGATGATCACGTTATGAGCATCATGATCACGATGCCGCATCCCAGGGCCGGCTCCGCCGGCGGTCGCCGGCCTCAGCCCAACTTCGTCCACCTCGCGTCACGACCGCGCGTGGCTTGCAGCCTGCCGTCGCGGCGCAGGTCCCTCAGCACCCTGTTGATCGTGGGCCGGCTCACGTGCGGGCACGCGCGCTCGATGTCGGCCATGCTGAACTCCGAGGGCAGTCGTTCGATGCAGTCCACGACCATCTCGCGCTTCGCGCCGCGCGCGCCCGCGACTGCGTCCACGCGCGCTTCCAGCTCGCGAGACGCCGCGAGCACGATGCCCATGGAGTACTCGACCCACGGCCGCAGATCGTGCCGCCCCTCGTGCCAGCCGGCCGACGAGGCCTCAAGCGCCTCGTAGTAGCCTTGCCGCGTGTCCTCGATCAGCTTCTCCAAGCTTACGTACCTCCCGACCTCGTACCCGTCGCGATAGAGGAGGAC
The DNA here is from genome assembly GCA_037131205.1 of Actinomycetes bacterium. Taxonomy (GTDB): domain Bacteria; phylum Actinomycetota; class Thermoleophilia; order UBA2241; family UBA2241; genus CAIXSE01. Next base: position 985 of record JBAXRL010001035.1, read on the forward strand.
GAGCGTGAGCAGACGGGACATGCGCCCGTTGCCATCCAGGAAGGGATGGATGCAGAGGAAGTCCAGGCAGTAGGCGGTGGCAAGAAGGAGCGGATCCACTGCGCCGGCGAGACGGGTCCTGTCGAGGCCGAGGTGGAGCGCGTCCATGGCATCCGCGGTCTGGAAGGCCCGCACCGGGGTGAAGCGGATGCGCTTCGTCCGGTTCTTCGTAGCCGCGCAGAGCTACCCGATGCCGCGTCCCCTGCGGATCATCCTGGGCCATCGCCGCTGCGCCGCCTCGACCTCGTCGTGCGGTAGGCGCGATCCGGAGGCGACGATGGTCTCCAGGGCGACCAGCGCGCCCGGCGGGTCGATGATCGCCGCGGCGACAAGCCTCTTGAGCTCGCCGAGCACGCCGCGGACGTCGACTCCCACATCGAGAGCCGCCTTGCGCAGCGACCCGTCTCCCGTGAGCACGACGGCCTTGTCTGCTCGCGCGATCAGGAGCGCCTCAACGTCTGCGACAGAAAGCGCGCGATAGTGTACTTGCATCGTCTCGTGCTGCCGCAGCTCCAGGCTCGTCAGATACCGGACTCGCACTC
>JBAXRL010001036.1:0-1563 GCA_037131205.1 Actinomycetes bacterium
CGAGGACGAGGCCGACCTCAAGGCCGGCAAGATCAGCTACGTCTCGCCGCTCGCCAAGGCGCTGCTCGAGGCGCGCGTCGGCGCCACGGTGCTTTGGCGGCGCCCGGCGGGCAACCGCGAGCTCACCATCGAGGCGATCGACTATCCGGAGGGGTGAGCCAGGCGGCGCCGGCCTTCATCGCCGCTGCCGGGCGACGCGGGTCCCTGGAAACCGTCCTCGGCCCCCGGCGGAGCGGGAAGACGACCAGCATGCGAGAGGCACTCGACGCGCTCGGTCTGCCGAGGGTGTACGCGAGCGCGGCGTGCGCCCGAGTGCGTGAGCCCGCAAGACCCCGCCGCGGCGTGAGACACCGTCGCCGCTTGGTCCACGGTATCTGTGCCTCCGTGCCAGACCCATGTTCCAGCGGTCAGATGGAGAGAGCTGCTTCCACGGCGGCGATCGGCAGGAACACGACCACAGGCTGCGGCCGGATGGGCGACTGCCCGCTTATGAGCTCGAGCTCGACGAAGCCCAGATCTGCGTAGAAACCCACCCGATCCGGCAGGGCGTCGACCACCACGCCGACGCAGCCGGCTGCGCCCCGTACCTGGAGCGCGACAGCGAAAGCGTACGCCGCCAGACGGTGGCCGAGTCCGCGGCCCTGAAAGGCCTCGTCGATGGCGAGGCGCGCCAGCCGGAGCACCGGCAGGGGGTAGCGCGGCAAGCCGCCTTGGGCCTGACTGGGGACGTCGTCGCGGTCGAGGTGGCCGACGGCGACGGTCACATACCCCACCACCCGTGGACCCTCGACGGCGGCATAGGTCGTGCCGACGAACAGGCGATCCTGGTTCTGCCCGGCGTAGCGCTGCAGGAAGAGATCGTACTCCGGGTCGCCGCAGCGAAAGGAGCTCGTGTCGTCGCCGGCCAGGAGCCGGCGGATCGCCGGCTCGGTCACCGGCGCTACTCTTCGTCCGGTCGCGCGAGCGTCCGCATGAGGCTGACGAGCGCCGGGGTCGCCGGCGGCGGCTGCGTCAAGCTGTGCTCGACAGCCGCCGCGCCGCGCTCGGTGAGCACCATGCGCGCCGGCACGATCGCGCTCTCGGGCAGTTCCTGGCGCGCGCGCACGTAGAACCACAGCGCGTCCTCCACGATGCGGCTCTTCTTGACGCCGCTCACCGCCGAGAGCTCGTCGAGCAGCTGTTTGGCCGAGGCCGAAACCTGAGCCGATATCTGTGTGGCGTGCGTCATAGAGGCATCTTACTCCGCATGCCATGCTTTTCCCAGGTTTACATACGAAGCCGGCGGGCAGAGGGAACGTCATCCTTCCGCCTCTGCCCGTGCCGTTCGCCCAATGCCGGCCGGCGCCTATCCTTGAGCGCGACGCCCGCCGCTCCCAGTCGCCATCTGAGCGCCGACCTCAGCGCTGCACCCGGGCGCCTCGATCTCCCCCAAGGGAGAATAGGCTACTGGCCCAATAATGAGCTATTATTAGGCTATCGCTGCAGGGAGGTGGTCGATCGGCTGGCGGAGATGTCGATCCCGGTCGGCGCCGGCTGGCTGCTCGGCGCCTGCATGGAGGCTCG
>JBAXRL010001037.1:0-1563 GCA_037131205.1 Actinomycetes bacterium
GGCTCTTCGAGGCGGAGCTGCACTCCGAGTGGGACACCTTCTTCGGGGCGGCGGCGACCTACGCCGACGTCCTCGGCGAGCCCGGCCTGGCCGCCTACAGGCGCCGCGCCGAGGAGGAATGGGAGCAGATCGCGGCCCTCGGGCCCGGCGAGGAGAGGGGGCACTCGTCGTTCCGCTTCGGCATCACCCACATCATGGAGACCCTTGCCGGCCTCTCCGCGGATCCCGATCCGCTGGTCGCGGTCATGGCCCGCGATCTCTCCTCCGCCTACGGCTTTGTGAGGATCGCCGAAACCTACCGTGAGGTCGGCCGCCACGACGAGGCGCTCGCCTGGGCCGAGCGCGGTGTGGCCGCCTTCCCGGAGCACACCGACGTGCGCCTCCGCGAGATCCTCGCCGACGAATACCAGCGCCGCGGGCGGCACGAGGAGGCCATGGACCTCATGTGGTCGGCGTTCGCAGAACAGCCGGCTCTCGCCTGCTACCAGCGGCTCAAGACTCACGCCACGGCGGCCGGCGCGTGGGACTCCTGGCGCGCGCGGGCGCTGGACCTCATGAGGCAGTCGGCCGCTGCAGCCGCCGAGGACGTTCGGGAGTCGAATCGCTGGGGGCGGCCCGCGGACCGCTCCGAGCTGGTCAAAGCGCTGCTCTGGGAGGGCGACGTCGAGGCCGCCTGGCAGGAGGCGATCGCCGGTGGCTGCGACGACTCACTGTGGATGGAGCTGGCCGCGCGGCGGGAGGCGGTCCATCCGGAGGATGTCCTTCCCATCTACCAGCGGCGGATCGAGCAGCTGATCGACGCCAGGACGAATCACACCTACGCCGACGCGGTCGCGCTCCTGCACAGGGTCAAGAAGCTCCTGGACCGGCTCGACAGAGGCTCCGAGTTTGCCGCGTATCTCGCCGCGGTCAGGGCCGCTCACAAGCCGAAGCGAAACCTGATGAAGCTTCTCGACGAAGCGCGCTGGTAGAGAACGACCGAGGCCGGCCTTTCCGTCTCGCCTACGTCAACCAGCCCCGCAGGTACTCGTCGACGATCCCGATCAGTCCGTCGAGGCCGACCATTTCAAGCAAGAGATCGCCCCGCCGCTGAGAGTAGTCTCGTGACGTGTGGCTCGTCACGACCAGATTGCGGCCACCCGGGTACACCCGCCGGAACGCGGTGAGCCCGGGCGCGTCACGAGCCCCAGCCCACCGCCAGCGGCATTCGATTGCCAGGGGAGCGGCGTTCGGTCGCGCCAGGACGAAGCCGACCTCGCTGCCGTTCTTTGTGCGCCAGTAGTTGACCTTGACGTAGGGGATGCGGCCGACGATCTCGTTGAGCACGACATGCTCCCACAGCGCCCCCATCTCGACCTCCGCCGGCCGCGACCAGCCTCGCGCGAATCTGACGAACCCGCTGTCGAACCAGTAGACCTTGGGCGCCCGCACGATCTCCGCCGCGCGACGCGTGGAGAACGGCTTCACGACGTGCACCACACTGGTCGCTTCGAGCAGCCACAGATGATTCACGATGGTCTGACGGCTGAGCTCACACGCGGCCGTGTAGCGGGTCGCCTCGAA
>JBAXRL010001038.1:0-1562 GCA_037131205.1 Actinomycetes bacterium
CGAGGTAGTTGTTGTTGAGCACGCTGATCTCGGCGACCTCCCTGAGGCCCTCGGGGCCCATGCCGCGGATCCAGGCGTAGGCGCGGATCACGCCCATCCAGTTGCCGAGGAAGCCGCGCACGCGGCCGATGCTCTCGGGGCGCTCGTAGTCGAGGTGATAGTGGTCGCCGACCCTGGTCACCATGGGCACCGGCAGGTACTTCGCCAGCTCGTCGGTGCACAGGTAGGCGCCGCTCGCCGGGCCCTCGCAGCCGTGCGGGCTGGAGAAGGTCTTGTGCAGGTTGAAGTGGCAGGCGTCGAAGCCGGCGTCGCGCGCCCGCGCGACGCCGAGGATGCCGTTGGCGTTGGCCTGATCGGTGAAGGCCAGGGCGCCGGCCTCGTGCAGGATCTCCACGTACTTGTCGATCTGCGGGTTGTAGATGCCGGTGTCCTCGGGGTTGGTGATCATGCAGCCCACGGTCTTCTCGGACACGGCGGCTTTGAACGCCTCGAGGTCCGGGTAGCCGTTCTCGTCGGGCATCACGGTGATCACCTTGAAGCCGGCGACCATGGGCGTGGCCGCGTCGCAGGGGTGCGAGAAGATCGTCGTGATCATCTCGCGGCGCTGCTCGAGCTCGCCTCTGGCCGCGAAGTGGGCGCGCATCACGCAGGCGTTGGTGAACACCGCGTGCGAGCCGCCGCCGGGCTGCAGCGTGAAGGCGTCCATGCCGCTGATCGACTTGAGGTACTGGCCCGCGTTGTAGACGATCTCGAGGAGGCCCTGCATGGTGTCCTCGTCCTGCCACGGGTGCAGGTCGGCGGCCTTGTGCCCGCGGATCAGCTCCTCGTGCATCCTGGGGCTGTACTTCATCGTGCAGGTGCCCTCGCTGATGTCGCTGCCGAGGTCCATGCCGAGGGTCATCTGCGAGTAGCGCAGGTAGTGACGCAGCACCTGGTACTGCGAGAGCTCGGGCAGGTCGGGAGCGGCCGCGCGGGCCATCCCCTCGGGGATGTAGTCCGCGGCCGCGCCCACGGCCGCCGTCACGGCGTCTTCGGCGAGCGGCACGAGGATGCCGCGCTCGCCGGGCGCGCCCTGCTCCATGATGAAGGGCTCGTCCCAGCGCGGCGCGCGGTAGTCGCGCAGCACGCCGCCGTCGCGGCGCAGGCGGCCGAGGCGGGCGACCTTCTCTTGCGGCGTCTCTTTCATGCCGTCACCTCCTTGACAGCCGCGACCAACTTCTCGATGTCGGCCTGGTCGTAGTACTCGGTGACGCAGTAGAGCGCGCTCTGCCCGAGCTCGGGGAACTCGGCGGAGAGGTCCTTGCCGCCGAAGATGCGGTGGCCGAGCAGCGCCTTGTTGACCTCGGCCACCGTCTTGCCCGTGGCGTCGAAGTTCACGACGAATTCCTTGAAGAAGCTCGGCGAGAGCTTGACTTGCACGCCGGGGATCTCGCCGAGCAGCCTGGCGGCGTAGTGCGAGCGCGCGATGCAGGTCTCGCCGAGCTCCCTGAAGCCCTGCGGTCCCATCACCGCCATGTACACGGCCGCGGCGATCGTCCACAGGCCGGAGGCGGTGCCGACCC
>JBAXRL010001039.1:0-1561 GCA_037131205.1 Actinomycetes bacterium
GGCGCCGCGGCGCCGGCAAAGGAGACCAGATGAACGCGGATGCGCTACGCCAGACCGTCGCCGGCCTCATGCCGGGGCTGCGCGCCGACCTCGAGGCGCTGGTGCGCCTGCCGTCGGTGGCCTTCGAGGGTTTTCCCGAGGAGCCGGTGGCGCAGGCCGGCGCCGCCGTGGCGACGCTGCTGAAGAAGGCCGGCCTGCCCGAGGTGCGGCGCGTGGACATCGCGCGCGCGCCGCAGGCGGTGTTCGGGGCGCGGCCGGCGCGGCAAGGCGCGCCCACAGTGCTGCTGTACGCGCACTACGACGTGCAGCCGGCCGGTCCGGACGAGGCCTGGACAAGCCCGCCGTTCGCGCCCACAGAACGCGCCGGCCGCCTATACGGCCGCGGCGCCGCCGACGACAAATCGGGGATCATCATGCACGTCGGCGCTCTCCTCGCCCTGGGCGCCGACTGCCCCGTGGGCGTCAAGGTCCTCATCGAAGGCCAGGAGGAGAACGGCCAGGGAGGCATGGAGGGCTTCGTCGAAGCCAACGCCGAGCTGCTGAAGGCCGACGTCATCGTCATCTCGGACGTCGGCGACTACAGCCTCGGCGTGCCCACGCTCACCACGTCGCTGCGTGGCGTGGCCGCCCTCGACGTGGAGGTCGAGACGCTTGAAGGCGCCGTGCACAGCGGCATGTTCGGCGGCCCGGCGCCCGACGCGCTCATCGCCCTCACGCGCATGATCGCGACCCTGCACGAGGCCGACGGCACGGTGGCCGTCAAGGGGCTCGACGTGGTCGCCTACGACGGCGCGCCCTACGACGAGGCCGCCTTCCGCGAGGACGCCGGCGTGCTGCCGGGCGTGGACCTCGTCGGCGCCGGCAGCATCGCCGACCGCCTGTACGGGCGCCCGTCGATCAATGTGATCGGCATCGACGCCCCGGCGGTGGACGGCGCCGCCAACGCGCTGATCCCCAAGGCCCGGGCGCGCGTGAGCGTGCGCCTCGCGCCCGGGCAGGATCCGGCCGAGGCGCAGAGCGTCGTCGCCAGGCATCTCGAGGCCTCCGCCCCCTGGCGCGTGAAGGTCAAGGTCACGCCCGGCGGGGTCGGCGAGGGCTTCCTCGCGCAGACCGACGGGCCGGCCTACGCCGCTGCCGCCGATGCCCTCGCGGCGGCGTTCCAGAGGGACGTCGTACACTACGGCGAAGGCGGCTCCCTCCCACTGGTGGCCGCCTTCCTTGCGGCGCAGCCCACCGCCGAGCTGATCCTCTGGGGCTGCGAGGAGCCGCTGTGCAAGATCCACGCCCCCGACGAGAGCGTCGACCTCGCCGAGCTGGAGCGCATGGTGCTCGCCGAGACGCTCTTCATCGCCGGCCTGACCGAGATGAAGTGAGCGGGAGGGCGGCGGCTCCGCCGCCGCCCTCCCGCTCCGCCCTGTCCGCCGCCGTTTCGACCCTCCCGCCCCTCTGACATATACTGTTCATCCGCTCCCCGAGAGTGGGTCGCGGGCCTCGCGGAGAGGTGTCCGAGTTGGCTTAAGGAGCGCGACTGGAAATCGCGTGGGCGGGGTTACCTGCCTCG
>JBAXRL010001040.1:0-1559 GCA_037131205.1 Actinomycetes bacterium
GCGCCGAAGTAGGGCCGCTGATCTCCGAGACCGACTACTACATGAAGCGCTACGTGCCCAAGCTCGCCGAGGTGATCGCGCGCTACAAGGTCAAGTGGGACAAGCAGACCATCATCAACACCGACGACGATCTCACCGACCGCGTCTTTCAGGCGGCCGTCGACCTCCTCGCCGAGGCCGGCGCCTACTGCCCCGAGACCAACCGCGTGATGCAGTTCACGCGCGAGGAGATCCTCCTCGCCTGTTCGCAGGCGCCCAGGAGCGCGACCTTCGGCGAGGACCGCGAGCGCAAGACCATGTACGGCCGGCGCCCCGACACCACCGATGATCGCCCCTGGGTACACGTCGGCGGCGGCATCTACACCACCGACGAGCAGATCTTCGTGGACACCGTCGAGAAGATGGCCTCGTTCAACATCGTCGACTCGGTCAGCGTCCCGTCGATCCTGCACCTGCGCGGCAAGGACTGCCGCGTGCGCTCGCCGCAGGAGATCCTCGCGGCCTGCAAGACCGTGCGCCTGGCGCGTGAGGGCATCCGCCGCTCCGGCCGCTCGGGCCTGCCGATCATCAACGGCATCTCCGCGGCCTCCCAGCCGGCCTCGATGTTCGCGGCCAGCTACCCCGACTTCGGCCTGCGCGTCAGCGACGGCTTCCTCATCGACTTCCTCTCCGAGATGGTGGTCGGTTACGAGGCGCTGCAGAAGGTGGCCTTCTACAACAGCATCAGCGCCAACATCGGCTCCACATCGACGCCGCTGTTCGGCGGCTACGCCGGCGGCGCCGAGGGCGTCGCCGTCACGGCCACGTGCTACATGATCATGGGCAACCTGATCTTCCGCGGCACGTACCACTACAACGCGCCGCTGCACAGCAAGCTGCACCTCTCCTCCACCAAGCCGCTCATCTGGGCGATCGCCATGTCCAACGCCGCTATCGGCCGCAACATGGGCTACCCGATGGTCAACCTCCCGTACCTGGGCGGCGGCTCGGGCACCAAGCAGTACCACTACGAGATGGCCTGCTACATGCTCGCCATCGTGACCTCCGGCGGCAACGTGTTCTCCGGGCACCCGGCCATGGCCGTGCAGTCCGACTCGCTGGTGCCGGACGACCACAAGTTCCACGCCGAGATGGGTCTGGCAGCCGCGAAGCTGACGCGCGCCGAAGCCGAGCCTATCGCGCAGAAGCTGTTCCCGCTCTTCGGCGACAAGCTCAAGGATCCCGACAAGGGCATGACCTTCCAGGAGGTCTACGACGCCAGGACCAAGCGGATCGTGAACAGCGAGTATCAGAAGGCGATGGACGACGTGCGCAGCGACCTCGCCGGCATGGGCCTCGAGGTGTCGGTCTCCTGACCGCACCACGCAGCTGACACGGCCGGGGTCCCTCGCATATGCTCCCACGGATGCGCGAGGGACCCCGGCCGTTTCGTGTCGCAACGAGCCAACGAAGGAACGCACATGACAGAGCCGATCAGCGCCGACGACGTCATCGCAAGGATCGCCGACTGGCGGGGCAAGGAGGTCCGCTGCGAGGTGCTAGGCGGCGGCATCACGAAC
>JBAXRL010001041.1:0-1558 GCA_037131205.1 Actinomycetes bacterium
CCCTTGAGCAGGGCGACGCAGACGACGATGATCAGGGCGAAATCGGGGTTGGCGCCGAGGATGCGGATGTTGGGCGCCACCGTGGTCTGCAGCAGCGTCGCCACCAGCAGCGTGGCCACGAGCCGGGCGATCTCGCCGCCCGACGGCCACTCGCGCCGCTCGTTGTCGGCGGGGGTGCGGGTGAGCCTCATCGCACGACCACCTGCACGAGGTCGAGCTTGCGAAAGTCGACGAACGGGCGCAGCGAGATGCTCTGGTAGAGCTCGACCTCCTGGCTGCCGACGCTCTCGATCTGGCCGATGGGGATGCCGCGCACGAAAACGGAGCTCTGGCGACCGGAGGTCACGACGTACTGGCCCACCTTGACGCGTTCGTTCTTGTCGAGGTACTGCAGCGTGACGTCGCCGGTGACGCTGCCGGAGATGATGCCCTGGGCGCCGCCCGGCTGCACCATGGCGTCGATGAAGCTCTGCTGGTCGGTGATCAGCGTGACCTGGGCGGCGTTCGCGGCGACCTTGGTCACGCGCCCCACGAGGCCGGCGCCGTTGACCACGGGGTCGTACACCCCGATCCCGCTGCCGCTGCCCGCATCGATGGTCACGGTGGAGTACCAGGCGGTGGTCGACCGTGCCACGACGCGCGCCGTGACGAGCCGCACGCCAGTCGGGTAGATCCCGCTGCGCTGCATCGCGAGCATGGCGCGCATCTGGGCGTTTTCGTCCTGGGTGGCAAGCTCCCTGGCAAGGCCGGCGCGAAGCTGCTCAAGCTCCCTCAGCAGCTTCGCGTTCTCGGATTTGGCGCCGAACAGATCGGCGGTCCAGTTCCAGGCGTCGCGGAAAGGCCTGGTGGCGCGCGCCGTGCCGTTCTGCAGCGGCGCGACGACCCGCAACACAACGCCCTGCGCGCCGTGCGCGAAGCCGCTGTCCGACTCACGAAAGTACAGCGTGAGCATGGCGACACAGAGCAGCAGCAGGATCGCCACGACGATCCGCCGCCGGAGTACGCGCCGGCGATTCACGAGTCAGCGAGGGGCGGGGCTACCGGCCCCGCGGCCGGGAGTTGCGCTTGCTCTTGACGAGGACATCGAACTCCTCGAGGTATTTGCCCGAGCCCACGGCCACGCAGGTGAGCGGCGATTCCGCGAGGTGCACAGGCATCTGCGTCTCCTCGCGCAGGCGCTCGGCCAGGCCCTGGAGAAGCGACCCGCCGCCGGCCAGCATGATGCCGCGGTCGAGAATGTCGCTGGCCAGCTCCGGGGGCGTCTTGTCGAGGGTCGCTTTGATGGCGTCGATGATCGCCTGCACGGGCTCTTCGATGGAGGTGCGGATCTCTTCGGACGAGAGGACGATGGTCTTGGGCAGACCGGTGACCAGGTCGCGGCCGCGGATCTCGGCCTGTTCCTCCTGGGGCAGCGTGTGCGCCGAGCCGATCTCGAGCTTGATCTCTTCGGCGGTCTGGCTGCCGATCAGGAGCTTGTACTCCTTTTTGACGTAGCTGATGATGGACTCGTCGAGCTCGTCGCCGCCGACGCGGATGGACTGACTCACGACGATGCCGC
>JBAXRL010001042.1:0-1557 GCA_037131205.1 Actinomycetes bacterium
GCCTACCGGCGTTCGGATACTCATGATATTCCCACTTCGGCGCGTTCTTGTCGAGTGCCGCGTTAGTTTGAGGCGTCAGTCCCACGGTCAACTCCGCACCGAGCCGCCCGCCACGCAAGCGCAGCGCCTGCTCGGGCGACACGTGCTCGTACCCGAGATTGATGAAGAGTTGGAGCGCCGCGATCTGCGAGAGGTGCTTCTCGCTGAAGGCAAAGGCGGTCACCGGTCGCCTCCGTCCAGCGAGACTAGGCGCGTGGTGACGAACGCCTTCTGAGCTCGATAGGCCTTCGCGGTCTTGTCCAGGAGGGTGCGCTGCAGGGTCGCGTCGTCCAGTTGCCGCGCAATTCCGACCTGTCTTGACGGTGGGATGCGCGGCAGTCGGATGGACTCGAGTGCCTCTCGATTCAACGTCTTGCCCTTCGCGGCCTGATTGCCGATGGCATCCCAGTTCAGAAACGGGAGGTAGTGGTAAAGGAACGAGGTGTTGGGGCTATCGTCCTTGGGTGTGAGCGCGACAATTGCCTCGTTCGTGTAGAGCGCCTTCCCGGCTATCGCAACACGACCAAGAGTCAACTTGAAGCTCATGAGCACCGAACCCGGAGCGACCGACTTCATCGAGCACGCCCGGACCGCTTCAGGCGTGATTTGCTCCTTCGAGTCCGACACGACCCCACCAGCGGACAGGTCCGCGATCGACAGCCACGCTGCGCCGTCGTGATCCTCCGCCTCCGCCCAATACTTCGCCACGTCGCGAGAGGGCGTACGTCCGACTTGAAGATCAGCGACATCACCGAGCAGCACGGTGTCTGCGCCCACACGCGCCCGGCGGAAGAGCTGCGCGGCCAGCCACCTGTTCCGAGAGACGATTGCCCGGCTCAGTCCCTCAATCTTGTCGATTGCCGAGTCCCACACGGAGAGAATCCCTGCAATTCGCCGCTGTTCTGTGAGCGAGGGGAGAGGCACGCGCAACGAGAGAAGCGCCTCGTTGCTGAGGAAGTCCAAGCTGCCGGAATTGCTTATGGACCTGAGGAACTCGTAGTGATGGCGAAGGAGGTGGAAGATGAAGTCACTATCGACGCCGTCCGACAGGATGAACGCGACGCTGTTCTGACTGATTGCGGCATCAGTGTCGAGCACCGACACCCGACCGCGGGTGCCGCCTTGCCCGTACATGGCCATTAGGACCGTCCCTGCGGGAACGACGCGAGCAGAAGACCCCTTGAGCCCAGCCTCGGTGATGCGTTCGTCGATATCAGCGTAGCCTATGCGCCCGTTGCGAATATTGGCGGTCTTCACCCACGGGATGTCGCCGCCCCAGAATTCGGGGTTGGCACGCGACGGCGTTCCCCCAGAAACGATCTTGGCGACTTCGCCAAGCCGCACGACAGGCACTTTCGAACGGCCGCTACTCATCCCCGCTCTCCAGCCGCTTCTTCTGGCGCTCCAGACTCCTCACGCTGGTCTCGGGCGTGGCCAGGTCCTCGGGCATGGTGCCGCCGATCTCCTCGATGGTCTGGCGGACGCGGCGGCCGACGTCTTCGTGTGTCTTGTTGGCCG
>JBAXRL010001043.1:0-1555 GCA_037131205.1 Actinomycetes bacterium
TCCATCGTCATCCCGCCGCCCAACATCACCGGCGTGCTGCACATGGGCCACGCCCTCAACAACACCATCCAGGACGTGCTCACGCGCTACCACCGCATGCTCGGCGAGAACGCCTGCTGGCTGGTGGGCACCGACCACGCCGGCATCGCCACCCAGAACGTCGTCGAGAAGATGCTGCGCGCGGAGGGCCTCACCAAGGAGGACCTGGGCCGCGAGGAGTTCGCCAGGCGGGTCTGGGAGTGGCGTCTGCAGTCCGGCGGCACGATCATCGAACAGCTCAAGAGCCTGGGCTGCTCGTGCGACTACGAGCGCGAGCGCTTCACCTTCGACGAGGGCTACGTGAAGGCCGTCACCAAGGTGTTCGTGGCGCTCTACGAGAAGGGCTACATCAACAAGGGCAGCTACCTGGTGAACTGGTGCTCGCGCTGCGGCACGGCGATCAGCGACCTCGAAGTGGCTCACAAGGACATGCCGGGCACGCTCAGCTTCATCCGCTACGCGGTGGCCGGCGGCGGCTCGGTGACCATCGCCACCACGCGCCCCGAGACGATGCTCGGCGACACCGCGGTGGCCGTACACCCCGACGACGAGCGGTACAAGGACCTCGTCGGCCGGACGGCCACCCTGCCGCTGCTGGGGCGCGAGCTGAGGATCGTCGCCGACGAGCGCGTCGACCCCGGGTTCGGCAGCGGCGCCCTCAAGATCACGCCGGCCCACGACCTCACCGACTTCGAGATCGGCCACACCCACGGCCTGGAGACGGTCCAGGCCATCGGCCAGGATGGCCGCATCACCGCGGCCGGCGGCCCCTACGCCGGCCTCGAGATCGAGGAGGCCGCGGCGCGCGTCGTCGCCGACCTCAGGAAGCTTGGCGTCCTCGAGAAGATCGAGGATTACACGCACAGCGTGGCCACCTGCGATCGCTGCGGGACCGCCATCGAACCGCTCATCAGCGAGCAGTGGTTCATGGATATGGACCAGCTCAAAGAGCCGGCCACCGAGGTCGTGCGCGACGGCCGCGTGAAGTTCACGCCCGAGCGCTGGGGGCGCGTCTACATCGACTGGATGGACAAGCTGCGCCCCTGGTGCATCAGCCGCCAGCTGTGGTGGGGCCATCAGTTGCCGGTGTGGTACTGCGAGGACGGTCACGTGAACGTCGCCGAGACGGCGCCGACCGCCTGCGCGGAGTGCGGCTCCGCCGCCCTGACCCGCGAGACCGACGTCCTCGACACCTGGTTCAGCTCCGCGCTCTGGCCATTCGCCACCTGGGGCTGGCCCGACGAGACCGCCGATCTTGCCTACTTCTACCCCACCAACGTGCTGAGCACGGCCCGCGACATCATCTTCTTGTGGGTCGCGCGCATGGTGATGATGGGCCTCGAGCTCGTCGGCGACATCCCGTTCCACGACGTCTACATCCACTCCGTGATCCAGGCCGCCGACGGACGGCGCATGAGCAAGAGCCTGGGCACCGGCATCGACCCGCTCGAGATGATCGAAAAGTACGGCGCCGACGCCACGCGCTTCGCCCTGCTGCTCATGAGCAGCAGCCAGG
>JBAXRL010001044.1:0-1548 GCA_037131205.1 Actinomycetes bacterium
CCTTCCGCTGGGCGAGGCTCTGCGACCCGGGCGCGTGGCTTCGGGCGCCCTCGCCCCGTCAACGTCACCCCGCGAACGCCCCCAACGTCAACGCGACCCCCTATCGTGAGCCTCGTCAGGCTGTCGGCGCGCCGCTACTCTGGGGGCATGTCATTTCCATCTGAGAGTCCGCAAGCTGCGCTCCATGCGTATGCTCCCCGCCGGCGGCGCCGCATGGCCCCCAGCGGGGCTAGTCTGTTTCGGCGCAGAGGAGCAGACCGCCGGCCGGGTCCGCAGGCGCAACCTCTCGGGCGTGCCGAGGGCCTTCTGCCGCTTCTCCGCGCTCGCGGACGCAAGGTGGCGGCCACTCAGGCCGAGTACGGCGCCGCCATGGCGGCCCCCAACCGTACCGCTCTCAATCATCTCCGGCATCTCGCGGAGCTGGGACTGGTGCCCAAGCGCGTACGCTTCTTCGTGGTTACAATACGTCGGCATATCTTGACAAGTGCCGACGTTTTGCAACAATGGTGCATGGCTGGACCATCGTCAGATGAGGTTCTCACCTTCGTCCGCGCTCACGGGGCAGTGCGGCCCGCCGATCTGGAGGCCGCCGGGTTCAGCCGGATGTGGCTCACCCGGCTCCAGCGCCGCGGGCTCGTCGAGCGCGTGCGGCGTGGCCTGTACGTCGCCGCCGATGCGGAGTGGACCGAGCGCCACAGCTTCGCTGAGGTCGCGCTGCAGGCGCCCGGCGGCGTCATCTGCCTGCTCTCCGCTCTCAACTACCACGGCCTCACCACTCAGCTTCCCTTCGAGGTCTGGCTGGCCATCGACCGCAAGGCGCGGGTACCGAAGGCCATGTCCCTTCAGGTGCGCGTGATGCGCTTTTCGGGAGTCGCGCTGACGACCGGTGTGGAGGAGCACGTCATCGAGGGCGTGCCCGTGCGCATCTTTGGGCCCGCGAAGACCGTTGTCGACTGCTTCCGCTACCGCAACAAGATCGGGCTCGACGTAGCGCTCGAAGCGCTGCGCGACTGCTACCGGATGCGCCTCGTGACCATCGACGAACTGTGGGACTGCGCCGACCGGCTGCGCGCCGGCGCCGTGATGCGCCCGTACATCGAGTCGCTGCTGTGACCAGGCGGCCGCCGGCCGACATGGGAGCGTCGGCGTTCAATCGTCTGAAGGCGCTCACGCGGTCGCCCGGCCAGGACTTCAATCTCACGCTGATCCGGTACGCGTGCGAGCGGCTGCTCTACCGCCTCTCGCGGTCTCCGCACTCGCGCTCGTTCATGCTGAAGGGCGCGACCCTGTTCGTCGTATGGGAAGAAGAGCCGCACCGGGCGACCCGCGACATCGATCTGCTGGGCTTCGGCGAAGACTCCGCCGAGCGCCTGCGCGCCGTCTTCGCCGATATCTGCCGGCAAGAGGTGCAAGACGACGGCGTCAGATTCGATCCCCACAGCGTCAGCGTCAGCGACATCCTCGAAGGGCAGACCTATCAGGGGAAACGCATGCACGTGGGCGGCACTCTGGGGACGGCGACGCTGAGCGTGCAGGTCGACATCGGCT
>JBAXRL010001045.1:0-1547 GCA_037131205.1 Actinomycetes bacterium
GCCTGCTTGAACGGCGTGGACGCCGCCGGCGCGAGGCCGGGTTCGCCGCCGGGTGGTCGGTCGCCGACCCCGGACTCCGGCGACCCGGCCCTCTCGCCGGACCCCGGCGACGCGGCCCTGACCCCGGACCCCGGCGATCCGGCCCTTTCGCCGACCGGCCGCGTGCAGCGGCCGGTCGTGCTCGTGATCCTCGACGGCTGGGGCTGCGCGCCCGCGGGCCCCGGCAACGCCGTGAGCTTGGCGCGTACGCCGATCTTCGACGGGCTGCTGGCCGCCTGCCCGCACGGCGCCCTCGAAGCATCCGGCCCGGCCGTGGGACTGCCGCCGGGCCAGATGGGCAACTCCGAGGTGGGGCACCTCAACATCGGCGCCGGCCGCGTCGTCCACCAGGATCTCACGCGCATCAGCACTGCCATCGCCGACGGCGACTTCTTTGCCAACCGCGTGCTCAAGCAGGCCTGCGCCAAGGCCATCGGCCGCGGCGGCACGCTGCACCTCATGGGCCTGGTGTCGGGCGGCGGCGTGCACAGCGACATGGGGCACCTCGAGGCCTGTCTCGAGCTGGCCGCCCGCGAAGGCGTGGGCAGCGTGGTCGTGCATGCCTTTCTCGACGGCCGCGACACCCTGCCGCGCAGCGCCAAAGGCTATCTCGCCGAGATCCAGCAGAAGATGGACGATCTCGGCGTGGGCCGCTACGGCGTGGTCAGCGGCCGCTACTACGCCATGGATCGCGACACGCGCTGGGACCGCGTCAAGCTCGCCTACGACGCCCTCGTGTACGGCCAGGGCTTCTTCGCCGCCGACGCGCAGGCGGCGGTCGAGGCCGCCTACAGGCGCGGCGAGAACGACGAGTTCGTGCGCCCCACGATCGTCGCGCCCGAGCTCGACGCGCGCGTCGCCGACGGCGACGTCTGCCTCTTCTTCAACTTCCGCCCCGACCGCGCCCGCGAGCTCACGCGCGCCTTCGCGGAGCCGGGCTTCGCCGCCTTCGACCGCGGCCCACACCCGCCGGCTGTCGACTTCGTGACGATGACGGAGTACAAGAAGGAGTTCGGGCTGCCCATGGCCTTCGCCCCCGAGCACCCCATCAACGTGCTCGCCGACGTGCTCGCCGCGCACGGGCTGCGCCAGTTGCACATCGCCGAGACCGAGAAGTACGCGCACGTGACCTTCTTCTTCAACGGCGGCGTCGAGAAGCCCGTGGAGGGCGAGCAGCGCATCCTCGTGCCGAGCCCTCGCGACGTGCCCACCTACGACCATAAGCCCGCGATGAGCGCCTACGGCGTGACCGACGAGCTGGTCGCGGCGCTCGCCGACGGCGGCTTCGCCTTCGCCGTCGTGAACTACGCCAACGCCGACATGGTCGGGCACACCGGCGTGATCTCCGCGGCGATTGCGGCGGTCGAAGCCGTCGACGAGTGCCTCGGCAGAGTCGTCGCGACCGTCCAGGGCCTCGGCGGCGTCTGCCTCGTCACCGCCGACCACGGCAACTCCGACCACATGCTCGAGCCCGACGGCAGCCCCAACACCGCGCACAGCACGAACCC
>JBAXRL010001046.1:0-1547 GCA_037131205.1 Actinomycetes bacterium
CGCGACGTGTCCACGGGCGCATCCGTGCGTGCAGACCTGGCGGGATAGGCCCTTACGACGCTGTCGGGCTACCTTCGAATGTCGATCACCCGTGTGCCCGGCGGTGACATGAACGCGGCGGGCGGCGTCGCCGCCGCCCGCCGCCGCACTCTGGTTGCCGGGAGCTCTAGTCTTCGAGCTCGAGGCCGATCTCGGCGCCGATCGCCAGCAGATCCTGCGGGTGCAGCCACTTGTCCGTCAGCAGCACGCCGCCGGTCTCCATGACCGCGTTGCGCAGGGGGATCGCCCAGCGGTGCTCCAACACGGCGATGGCCGCGGTGAAGCCCTCGGGGATCGCGTCGGCGAGGTACCAGACTTCCTCGTCGTCGTAGACCGAGCCCTCTTCGAGGGCCGCTTCCGCGCCGACGACGGCGCCCACCTCGGCGCCCTCCTCGCCGGCGGCGCCGAAGCCGATGAGCGCTCCGGCGAAGGCCCCAAGCTTGGCGATCTCCTCGTCGTCGGTGATCTCGATCTTGTCGATGGAGCCGTCGTCGTTCTTGTGGACCACGATCAGGTCGATGACCCTCACGATGTCGTGGTCGCGCAGCTTCTTGAGCTCTTCCAGGCCGGCGCCCTTGAACTCAGCGTCGGCGCCGAACCCCACTACCAGGACCTGTACCGGACCCATTGCCATATCAGTCTCCTTCTCTGCAGCCAGCCGCGTTCCGGCCGACTACATGCTCTGCAGGATCTTGGTCTTCTGGAAGTCGAACTCGGCCTGGGTGAGAACGCCCTGGTCGAGCAGGCCCTTGAGTTGCGTCAGCTTGGCCATGGGGTCTTCGTCGCTGGCGGGAGCCGGCGCCGGTGCGGCCTGCGGCGGCGCCTGCTGCTGCTGCGCCTGCTGGTTCTGCAGATCCTGGATCTGCGCGTTCTGGTCGGCCTCCTGGGCATTGGCCTGCGCGCCCTTCTTGCCCATGTGATACGCCGCGCCTCCGACGATCGCGGCCCCGAGCAACGGCCTTCTCCTCATCCTCATCGTCTTCCTCCTGTCATGGTCGATGCGTCGCGAAGGGCGACGTGTGTTCGTAGGCGACTATACCCCGCTGGGGACCGTCGTGACCATAGGGTAACCGGCATTCCGAAAGGGAGGTTGCCGGCGGGAGATCGACTCGCGCCGTGCCGGCATGGACGAGGCGCGCGGCTGAGACCCCGGGCTACCCGCCGGCCGTGACGTCCGCCGGCGCAGGCTGGTCGAAGCCGAGCGCCCCAGCGTCTGTCGTCGTGCCCGGCGAGCATGCCCCCCGCCGTCGTGATCACGATGATCGACAGCGGATGGAGCTTGAGCGCATCGCCGAAGATGAACTGCTGGGCGACGGCCTGCAGGGGCATGTTGGCGAGGAACGTCACCAGCCCGATCGTGAGCGCCATCGGCGTGCCCAGGATGACGGCGCCCCCGGCGACGCCGAGATGACCGGCAGCCCAGCGCACTATCTTCCGCCCGTCCTTCTCGACCCGCCGGCGCTGATCGTCGTGGCGGAGCCCACAGGCGCCTGAGCAACGCGCCGGCC
>JBAXRL010001047.1:0-1545 GCA_037131205.1 Actinomycetes bacterium
GAGGTCCCCGAGAAGCAGAGCGTCAACATCCGCAACCGCTCCTACTCCCTCGGCGCGCTCGTCGACATCCCGGCGCGGGGTGCGGAAGGCGTGTTGTTCGCGCACGGCGCGCGCTTCGGCGGACACGCCCTCTACGTGAAGGACGACAGGCTGCACTACGTCAACAGCTTCGTGGGCCTGATGGAGCAAAAGATCGACGCGACCGAGGACGTCCCCACCGGCGAGAATGTGATCCTGGCCGCCACTTTCGAGAAGGACGGCGAGGACGCGCCCGGCGTCGCCACCGGCATCCTCTCGCTGTTCTACGGCGACAAGAAGGTGGGCGAGGGTCGCATCAAGACCCAGCCCGGGGAGTTCGCCATCGCCGGTGAAGGTCTCTGCGTCGGGCGCGACGGCGGCGCCCCCGTCACCGACGACTACCCCGGCGAGTCGCCGTACCGCTTCACCGGCGGCGTCATCAAGCAGGTGAGGGTCAACGTCAGCGGCGCGCCGTACCTCGACCTGGAGCGCGAGGCGATGGCGATGCTGATGCGCGAGTGATCTGCCATCGCACCCACGATCCAGGACAAGGAGGAGGACTGTGAACCCCACTCATGCCCACACAGAACCGGCCCGTCTGGCCGCCGACCCCGATGACTACGCGCGCTTCGGGTTAGCCAAGGACCACATCGAACCGTGGGAGGACGGTCTTCGTCTCGACACGGGCGCGCCCAACATCGAGTGGTGGTACTTCGACGCGCTGCTGGATGACGGCGCCAAGCTGTCGGTGATCCACTGCACGAAGGACGCGTCCCGGCCTCACCAGCCCCTCGAGCCTCTCATCGAGATCGACCTGGACCTCCCGGACGGCAGGAGGATGTCGAAGTACGGCAGGTTCAAGGCCGCTGAGTTCGCCGCCTCAAAGGACGGCTGCGACGTGCGCATCGGCGAGTACCGTTTCGCCGGCGACTTGCACGAGTACCACATCACCGGCAAGGCTGAGGACCTCTCGGCCGAGGTCCGGCTCGAGTCCATCACGGAGCCATGGCGCCCCGAGACGGGGCACCTCGTCTTCGGCGCCGACGGCGAGACGATCTTCGCCTGGGCGCCGTTCGTGCCCATGGGCAAGGTGACGGCCACCTACCGCATCGGCACCGAGGTCCACGAGACGACCGGCATGGGCTACCACGACCACAACTGGATGAACCAGGGGATGGCGCACCTGGTCGACCACTGGTACTGGGGGCGCGGGCAGGTAGGCCCCTACTCGTTCGTCACGGCCTACATCACGGTGGCCAAGAAGTACGGCTACGCAGAGTTCCCCTACTTCATGCTCGCGCGGGACGGCAAGGTGGTCGCCGACGACGGCGCGAAGGTGAGCTTCTCGAGGAGCGGGGACGAGACCGACGAGCACACCGGCAAGTCCGTCCCGGACGCGATCCGCTTCGAGTATCGCGACGGCGACACGCGCTACGTCCTGACCTTCTCGCGCGAGCACACCCTCGTCAGCCAGAAGCTCGTCGACTTCGCCTCGGGCGTGCAGAAGCTCGTGGCCGAGCTCATCAG
>JBAXRL010001048.1:0-1541 GCA_037131205.1 Actinomycetes bacterium
TTCGTCTACAACTACGCGATCGCGTACTTCTCCGGCGAGGTCAAGCGCCCGGACAAGGCACTCCTCGGCGCCAACATCCTCGCCGTGTGGGTGCCGATCGCGCTCGGCTTCCTCACCGTGCTGGGCCTGTACCGGATCATGGCGTTCAACTTCCTGAGCGCCTCGGCGGCGGCCAGCTTCGGCCGCGGCGTGCCCGGCTACACGGCGCCGTACTCACCGGACGACCTCACGCTCACGTGGATCGCCAGCGGCCGGAGCGGCATCGTGGCGTGGGCCATCCTGCTCGCGTTCATCGCCATCATCTGGCTGGAGATGACCATCGCCATGCTCATCGTAGGCCGCGCCTGGCTATCCTGGGGTCTCGACCGCATGGGCCCCAAGTGGTTCACGGACGTGAGCCCGCGATTCGCGCAGCCGTTCAAGAACCTCGTTGTCACCGCCGCCGTCTTCGCACTGGGCGTGATCGTGATGGTGCTGTGGCTGAGCAGCTCGCTGGCCGGACTCGTCGGCGGCGGCCTGCAGTTCGCCTCCATCTTCCTGGTCACCGGCATCGCCGCCCTCCTGTTCCCCTATCGCAAGAAGGTGCGCGGCATCTGGGAGGCGTCGCCCTACAAGACGTGGAAGTTACTCGGCGTGCCCGTGGTGACGTTCGCGGCGGTGCTGTACCTGGCGTTCATCATCGCGATGCTCTACTACTCGTTCGTCGATCCGACGACCCGTGTGACCACGGGCAAGAGCCTCATCATGTTCGTGGCGGCGTGGGTGGCCGGCATCCTCTGGTATCTCTTCTGGAAGGCGCGCAGCGCCAGGCAGGGCATCGACGTCAGCATCACCTTCGGCGAGCTGCCTCCGGAGTGACGGGGGCTTGACCCGCCTGTTCTGCCCGGCCGCGGGTCCGGGCGCACAGTCTGACAGCATGGGCGCCGCGCCGCGCCGTGCGCGGCGCCCGACCGAGGAGGGCCCATGAGCGAGGGCCTGCGATCCAGGCACGAAGAGCGCGTGGCCGCCGCCGTGCGCGAGGGCGAGCAGGAGCTCGTGGCCCCCGTCTCCGAGCTGGTCGCGCCGGACACCACGGCGCGGAACCCCGGCGACCCGCCGCGGGAGGAGGCCGAACCGCAGGCCCTGTTGCAGCGGCGCCTCGCTGCGCTCGGCGCCGACACCGACGTCTGGGAGCCCGAGCCCATGGGCACCGGCAACCGCTTCGCGCGCGTGCCGGGTGCGGGCGCGAGCAACGCCTTGGGCTTCATGGTGAAGCGGTAGGAAGCGCCACCGGCCAGGACGGGCAGGCAGCCCGCCGAACGCTCCAGCGGGCTCCCTGTGGATCCTGTGGTCTGTCTGCGGGCTTGCTTCCGGCTGCCCGGCTCCGCGCCTTGCCTTGCCAACAAATCTGCCAGCATGCCCACAAGAAACTGTGGAGATTGTGGCACTGTGGGGGTCTGTGTGGAGGCTGGACGGGCATCACAGGCACGGCCAGGGTCGTCCGAATATCGTGGTGTCGTCAGTTCAATTCTGACCCTCGCCACCAAAACTCCCTGCAAAAG
>JBAXRL010001049.1:0-1539 GCA_037131205.1 Actinomycetes bacterium
GGTCGAGGGCGCCGGACAACGCGCTCATGGATCGAAGAGGTCGGCCAACCCGACCAGGCTCACGTTCTCGAGAGCCGCGCGCTCCTCGACCTGGCGTGAGAACCCGCTCCGCGCGAACAGGACGAGCTTCGCCTGCGCCGCCTTGGGCCCCAGGGCGGCGCGCGCCCTGTGAAGGTCGTCCAGCTCCGCGACCCCCACACGCTTCCGCCACCACTTGCAGGAGCCGAGAAGCCCGTACCCCCTTCTGTCGAGCGTCACCACGTCCACCTCGACATCGTTGCGCCGCGACCACCAGGAGCCGACCTCGAGGGCGCCTTCGCCGAGCGCTGAGCAGCGACCCACCCAGTCGCGGCAGACGTCCTCGAAGACTGGCCCGATGAAGCTCGCGAGATCCTCCCGTATCTCCCCGGCGACCTCCGCGATGCGTCCCCGGGCCAGCCGGCTCCTGTTCACGAGGACGTAGCGGAACCAGAAGCGGAAGTACGGGTCGAGCGTCTTCCAGTGACCGCGCGCAGCTCCCTTTGCTCCGGGCTCGAGCGGCTCGACTCTGGCGACGTACCCGAGCTGCCGCAGGCGAGAGAGATACTGAGTGGCGAGCTGCTGCTTGACCCCCAGGCGACCGGCGATCGTCGACGTGGAGGTGTAGCCCTCGGCGATGGCCTGCAGGACTCCGAAGTACGGTCCCGGCTCCCTGATGCCGTCCTCCAGGCGAATGAGGTTCTCGGGCTCGCTGTGAAGCGCCGCATCCGGCGGCAGGATGGTCTCCGAGATGATCCGCGCGAGGGGCCTGGAGCCTGCCCAGCGCTGATACTGCGGCGTGCCGCCGAGCACGGCGAAACGCTCTATCAGCGCGTCGGCGGACGCGCCTTCCGGCGCGAACGCCGTGCAGTCGCGGTAGGTGAGCGGCAGCAGGACCGGCCGATAGGCGCTGCGCCCGAACGTGGGCTTCGATCCCGTCGGCAATCCCTGCATGAAGCTGAGCGCGCTGCCACTGAGGATGAGCAGGACCGGGGTGCGTTGCGCATCCCACTGATCCCAGAAGCGCTGGATCGTAGAGACGAGGGCCTGGTCTGACGAGGCAAGGTACTGGAACTCGTCGAGAGCGATGACGAGGGGCGCCACGTGCGAGGCCTGGTCTCCCGCGAACTGCAGAGCGTCGGCCCACGTGCCGAAGCTCAGCGGCGGCGCGCCGGCGACCAATCGGCTGCACTCCCTCGCGAAGGCCTCGAGCTGGAGGGCGCGCGGTTGCTCCTCGGCCTGGAAGTGGACGACGCGGTCTCCCGTGAGCGCGACGCGCAGGAGGAACGTCTTGCCGATACGCCGCCGGCCCCGCAGGATCACCAGAGCCGGCGGGTGGGCGGCGAGCTCCCGGAGCCCGGCGATCTCCCGCTGGCGGTCGACTACTTCCATCGGCATGGGTGACACGCTACCAGTAAAGCCACGACTTGTAAAGTCATGACTTGTAAACCTACGACTTGTGAACCGTGAGGCCGCACGCCGGGGTGGACGCCGGCCGCGCCTACGCGCCGTGCCCCGCGC
>JBAXRL010001050.1:0-1537 GCA_037131205.1 Actinomycetes bacterium
CCGCGATGTGTCCACGGGCGCATCCGTGCGTGCAGACCTGGCGGGATAGGCCCTTGACTCATTTCGTTGGCAGACCTCCGTGGTCACGGCTGCCCGGGCCAGCGCTTCCATGGTCAATGGTCGACGCTTCCATGGTCCACAGGGGATGGCGCGCTGGACGAGGTTGACTCTGCGGAAGTACCGGGGTACTGTCGTGGGATGAAGATCGCAACATCAAGGATCACCCAGCAGGGGCAGATCTCCGTACCGCTCGAAGTGCGCAAGCGGCTTGGTCTCGTTCCGGGGGCCGTGATCGAATGGGACGCCGAGGGGGAAACCATTCGGGTCCGTCGTGCCGGCAAGTACACGTCGGAAGAGATTCACCGTGCCGCGTTCGGTGACAAGAAGCCGAAGGCGCTCTCCGTCGAAGATATGGACGCGGCCATCGCCTCCCATTTGGTAGCAAAGTATGCGCGCCGCTGACACGAATGTCGTGGTTCGCCTAATCGCACGCGACGATGAGAAGCAGGTCGTTCAGGCCGAGCGATTCGTCAGCAAGGGTGCTTGGGTTTCGCTTCTCGTTCTCCAGGAGTCTATCTGGGTCCTGAAGAACGGCTATGGACGAAATCGAGCCGAAGTCGCGTCGATCGTTGAGATGATGCTTGAGCACGACCAGCTCGCGCTTGAGAGCTCGAACGTCGTGAAGGACGCGCTCGAGGAGTTCAGGAACTCTGGCCGAGTCGAATTCTCCGATTGCCTTATCCTTTGCCTGGCTCGCGCTAACGGACACATTCCGCTTGGAAGCTTCGATCGCAAGCTTGGCAAGCTGAGGAATGTAGAACTTCCATCGTAAGAATAGCCACTTATCCGGAGCCGCGGTCCAACAATGGCTTGCAGCTGACAATCCGGCTTCGCCGGCTTGCAGCTGAAGCCCAGGACGTTGGGCACACTGGGAGGCGACGTGGCCATCGGTGTCGTCCTTACCAGATGATGGTCATGGAGGACGTTCCCGAGGACCACCAGGTCAAAGAAACCCCGTATGAAGCGAAGTGAGCTCATCCGCCGGCTCACGCAGGCCGGCGGGTGCGTTCTCGTTTGCCACGAAGCGCGGCACGACCTGTATCTCAACCCAGCTACAGGGCACACACAGCCCGTTCCGCGTCATGCGGAGATCGACAACGCCCTCGCGCAGCACATCAAGAAGTACCTGGGCCTCGAACGATGGCGTCGGCGCGAGGCGGAACATCGCGCTGCAGCGGCCGGCGCAGCGCCGCCTGACTGACGCAGGAGCAGCTCAGCGGCCGCCGCCGAGGTCTGCTCCATCCGCGCGACGATCTCCTCACGGCGGCGCCTGTCGGCGATCCGGCCCCGGTAGAGTTCAGCCTCGCCTTCGCTCAGCCAGGCGCGACGCCTCGCTTCGTGGCCCGTGGTCCCTGCCCGAGCATCTGACAGCGCACCTTCCCCGCCTCTCTCACGGCGGTCTTGCCGGCCGCGCGCGACGTACTGGCCGCCCGCCTCGCCGGGCCCAAGACGGGCCTGAAGACCAGGTCGCCGCCAG
>JBAXRL010001051.1:0-1537 GCA_037131205.1 Actinomycetes bacterium
TCGTTGCCGTCGGCGTTGGCCAGCTCGACGACGGCGCCGGCGAGGTCCGGGCAGGAGGGCAGGAGCCAGAGATGATCGAGGACGGTGCGCACTGTCGCTTCGGCGACGCCCGCCGCTCCGCCGAGCACGCCGTAGCTGCTGAGGCGCGCGTCGTCGGCGCGTCCCGACAGGCCGGCCGAGGCGTTGGCCTGGGGGTCCATGTCGACGAGAAGCACGTCGAAGCCGGCCTCGGCCAGACACGCGGCGAGGTTGACGGCGGTGGTGGTCTTGCCGACCCCGCCCTTCTGGTTGGTCACGGCGATGACGCGGGTCACCGGGCTCCTTTCGCGGGGCACCGATACTAGCAGATGGAACGGCGGCGGCTCAGCCGGCCAGCGGGTGTTTGACGGCCCGGCCCTCGCGTCTCGGCAGGCGCTTCGGCGTGGCCGCGACCTTCAGGTAGACGGCGCACACGGCATCGTCGAGGGGCGAACGGGAGAGCGGTACGACAGGCCCGGGAGCGAGGCCGCAGAGCTTGGCTACGGCCGCGCCGCCGGGCCCCTCCTCGCGCACCGCCCGCGCGGTCTTGCTGGCCAGCAGCACGCCGCCGGGCGCGAGCAGGGGGGCGGCCAGCTCGACGAGCGCCGGCAGAGGCGCCACGGCCCGGGCCAGCACGACGCCGTACGCCTCGCGGCCCGACTGCCCGGCGGCGGCGTGCTGCTCGCTGCGCGCGCAGACCACGGCGGCGCGCGCGCCCAGCCCAGCCTCCTTGACGGCCGCCTCGAGGAAGGCGCACTTGCCGGCGGCCGCGTCGAGCAACGTCAGCGCGGCGGCGGGCACAGCCACCGCCAGAGGAATCCCAGGGACGCCGGCGCCGGCTCCCAGGTCGAGCCAAGCGGCGCCGATCCGCTCGCGCAGCCGCGGCACGTCGAGCAGCGCGAGCGCGTCGCCAAAGAGCGTGCTCACGATCGCCGCGCGGGTGCGCAGCGCGGTGACGTTGCCGCGCCGCCAGGCGAGCATCAGGTCCGCATAGCGCGACAAGGCCGCGGCCTGAGCCTCCGTGAGGCCGAACGCCGCGGCCAGCTCATCGATTGTCGCGTACGCCACCACTCCGCCGGCGCCGGCAGTCATCCGGTGACGGCGGCTCGCCGCAGCGCTGCGGCGAGCCTGTCGACGTCCTCGGACGTCGTCTGCCACGAGCACATCCAGCGCCCCACGCCCGCCTTCTCGTCCCACGTGTAGAAACGATAGTCCTCGAGCAGGCGCTCCGTGACCGCCGCGGGCAGGGCGACGAACACGGCGTTGGCCTGCACCGGGTAGGCGACGCGCACGCCGGGGACCTCGGCGGCCGCGGCGGCCAGCCGCCGCGCCATCGCGTTGGCGTGACCGGCGGTCTCGCGCCACAGCTCGCCCTCGAGGAGGCGCAGGAGCTGCGCCGAGACGTAGCGCATCTTGGAGGCCAGCTGCATCCCCTGCTTGCGCACGAAAAGGTAGCGCGCGGCGAGGTCGCGGCGGAAGAAGACGACCGCCTCGCCGCCGAGCAGCCCGTTCTTGGTGC
>JBAXRL010001052.1:0-1536 GCA_037131205.1 Actinomycetes bacterium
GAGCCGGGCGTAGCCCGAGAAGAGGAAGGTCGTCGGCGCGCTCGTCATGCGCGCATGCTAGCACAGGCGCGCTCGCGCGAGACGGCGGCGGGACTGCCTGTTGCATCGCCGCCGCCGCCGTGTATCATGGTGCCGCTGCCGCAGCGCCCGGGCCGGCGGCGTTCCCACCGGCCCCTCAGT
This sequence comes from Actinomycetes bacterium, assembly GCA_037131205.1. GTDB lineage: Bacteria > Actinomycetota > Thermoleophilia > UBA2241 > UBA2241 > CAIXSE01. The sequence goes on from JBAXRL010001052.1 coordinate 181, forward strand.
CAGGCCCTGCTCCCCAGCGGAGACGCACCGTGCTCGCTGGGGTTTCCGCGTTAAGGAGCCCCTCACCGACTCGAGGAGGGACAGCAGATGGCCGAGCACAACGGCCTCGATGGCAAGCTGATGACCGTCGGGGAGGCCGTCGAGCGCTTCGTGCCCGACGGTTGCCAGATCGCCGTCGGCGGCTTCACCATCACCCGCAACCCGATGGCGGCGGTCTACGAGATCGCCCGCCGCCGCATCAAGAACCTGCACCTCGTGGCGCACTCCAACGGCCAGGCGCTGGACGTGCTGGTCGGCGCCGGCTGCGTGCGCCGCCTCGACATCGCCTACGCGGGCAGCGGCCGCTTCGCGCCCACCTGCATCCGCTTTCGCAAGGCGGTCGAACGCGGCGAGCTGCTGGTCGAGGACTACACCAACAACATGATGAGCTTGCGCTTCCTCGCCGGAGCTCTTGGCGTGCCCTTCATCCCCAGCAAGTCTGGGCTCGGCACAGATGTGATCGCCCGCGAGGGCTTTCCCCCGGAGCTGCGCGGCGCTGAGGGCGTGCCCTCGCACAAGGTCATCGTGATCGACAACCCGTTTGCCGACGGGGAGGACGAGGTGGTCCTGCTGCCGGCGCTCACCCCCGACGTGTCCATCATCCACGCCCAGCAGGTCAGCACCGACGGTACGGTGCGTATCAGGGGCCTCAGCTTCGCCGACCTGGAGCAGTGCAAGGCCGCAGCGGCGGTCATCGTCACCTGCGAGGAGATCGTCCCCGAGAGCTACCTGCGCCTCGCTCCCGACCGCAACGCCCTGCCGCCTTTCCTCGTGGATGCGGTTGTCCTGGCCCCGTACGGCGCGCACCCCACCGCCTGCCCATACTTCTACGACTACGACCCCGCCCACCTCAACCACTACAAGGTGGTGGCCAAGGACGATGCCTCCTGGGCCGCCTACCTCGACGAGTGGGTGTACGGCGTCGAGAGCTGGGACGCCTACCTCGACAAGGTCGGCGGCGCGCAGCTGGCGCGCATCAGGGCCAACACCGTGGCCGGCTACGCGCCGGGCCTCGACCGGAGGTGAGCGAGATGACTGACGCACAGACGGCGGCGCCGGACACGACGGCCGCCACGACCTCGCCGACCCCCGCCTACTCGCCGCGCGAGATGATGGCCATCGCCGCCGGCCGTTTCATCAACGACGGCGACGTGCTGTTCGCCGGCACCGGCGTGGCGATGCTGGCCGCCACTGTGGCCAAGCGCATCCACGCTCCCCACGCTCACATCTTCTTCGAGACCGGCGGCATCGGGCCGACCCTCGAGGAGCTGCCGATGGCCGTCGCCGACCCGCGGGTGATGGCCTTCGCCAACCTCA
>JBAXRL010001053.1:0-1529 GCA_037131205.1 Actinomycetes bacterium
TCGCGATACGACGACAGGTGCACCGGCAGCGAGATCGTGCCGATCGAGGCGATCACCAGCGCGATGAAGCTCGGTACGTACCAGTCCATCATCTTGACGCCCTGGTAGGCCCCCCTCTCCATGGTCTGGTCGCCGAAGATCCCGCCCAACAACACGAGCACCAGGATCGGGAAGGCGAACGAGAAGACCAGCGTCACCGGCTCGCGCGACAGCAGTTTGAACTCGATCCAGGTCATCTTGAAGACGATGGGCACTACTCCTCCATCTCGTGCCCCGTCAGCGCCAGGAAGACGTCTTCGAGCGTGGGCAGCTCCACGCGCAGGTCGGGCGGCGTGATGCCGTGCGCTACGAGGGCGGCGGCGACGTGCGCCAGCACCGCCCCGCCGCCGCGCACCTCGACGCGTGCGCCGTGGCGCAGCACTCTCTCGACGCCGGGCGCCTCGGTGAGCCAGGCGAGGTCCTCGGCGTCCGTGGAGAACACCACCGTGACATACCTGGCGTGGTCGGCGACCAGCCGCCGAGGAGCGCCCTCGGCGACGATGCGCCCCGCATCCATCACCGCGATGCGGTCGCAGAGCCGCTCGGCCTCCTCCATGAAATGGGTCACAAGCACCACGGTGGTGCCCATATCACGAACCTGACGCACGAGGTCCCAAGCGACGCGACGCGCCGCTGGGTCGAGGCCGGTGGTCATCTCGTCGAGAAACACGACCTCGGGCCCGTTGACCAGCGCCAGAGCCACGAACAGGCGCTGGCGCTGTCCGCCCGACAGGCCGTGGAAGGACGCCTTACGCTTATCGCTCAGGCCCCACTGCTCCATGACCTCGCGCCAATCGTGACCCCCAGGGGTGATGGCAGAGAAGAGGTCCAGCGCCTCCCACACACGCACGTGGTCGGGTAGCGCCGCCTCCTGGAGCTGCGAGCCGATGCGGCGGCGGAGCTCACGGGCGTGGGTCTGTGGATCGAGCCCCAGCACGCGCAGCACGCCGCCGTCGGCGCGACGCAGGCCCTGCACGCACTCGACCGTGGTGGTCTTCCCGGCGCCGTTTGAGCCCAGCAGGCCGAAGATCTCGCCACGCTCGACGGCAAACGAGATGTCGTCGACGGCGACCACGTGATGGCCATAGACCTTGCGCAGGTTCTCGACGGTGATGACGGGAGGCATGCCTTTCAGCCTACCCGATATCGGGCCGGGCACGCCGCTTCGCGGCTCCGCCGGCCCTGCCGGCCTTCACCTCACGGCGACGCGGGGCTCGCTGCGTCGGCGCGCTGGTAGGTCCAGATGGGCTCGAGCCCGCCGCCGGGCAGCACGAGATCGACGGCCAGCCGACCGTCTTCGTCGAGGCTGAGCCGCAGGTCGGACGCGGTGGGGACGTTCGCCGGCGGCGACACGGAGGAGTCGCCGGCGGCGTTCGGCAGCGTGCAGGCGATGTGGCCGTCTTCGACCGTGCCGGCGACGGTCTCGCTCATCCCGTTGCCGAGGTTCGCGAAGGCGAGCTCCACGCCGTCGCCCTGCGCGGTGATCGTTA
>JBAXRL010001054.1:0-1525 GCA_037131205.1 Actinomycetes bacterium
CTCGACCTGCACGTGCTCGACTCCACCGACCCGGCCGCCGTGGCCGCCGTCGAGGCGGCCGTCGACCTGGAGAGCACGCTGTTCGTGGTGGCCAGCAAGTCGGGCGGCACCACCGAGACGGCGTGCTTCCTCGCCTACTTCTACGAGCGTCTGCAGGAGCTTGACGGGGAGCACGCCGGCCATCACTTCGTGGCCATCACCGACGAGGGCTCCTCGCTCGAGGCGGAGGCGCTGGACGAGGGCTTTCGCGCGATCTTCATCAACCCCGGCGACATCGGCGGCCGCTACTCGGCGCTCAGCTTCTTCGGCATGGTCCCGGCCGCCCTCATGGGCATCGACCTCGAGCGGCTGCTCGACGGCGCGCGCGCCATGGCCGTGGCCTGTGGTCCGGACGTGCCCGCCACGGAGAACCCGGCTCTGCGGCTGGGCGCCGCAATGGGCGCGCTGGCGCTGCACGGCCGCGACAAGCTCACGCTGGTCTTCGAGCCGCCGCTGGCGCCGCTCGGCGCCTGGGTCGAGCAGCTCGTCGCCGAGAGCACCGGCAAGGAGGGCACGGGCATCCTGCCGGTGGACCTCGAAGGGCTCGGGCCGGCCGGTGACTATGGCGACGACCGCGTGTTCGTCGCGCTGCGGCTCGCGGGCGCGGCCGACGCCGCTACCGCAGGGGCGCTCGAGGCGCTGCGCGACGCCGGCCAGCCGGTGCTGGAACACGAGCTCGCCGACGTGCGCGATCTCGGCGGCGAGCTCCTGCGCTGGGAGATCGCCGTCGCGGTCGCCGGGCACGTGCTCGGCATCGACGCCTTCGACCAGCCCAACGTGCAGGAGAGCAAAGACATCACGAAGGGGCTGCTCGCCGAGTACGCCGAGAGCGGCGAGCTGCCCGCCGAGTCGCCGGCGGACGACGGGCGCCGGGTGGTGTACCCGGTGGGCGACGAGGGCCTGCCGGCCGCCTTGCGCGACTTCGTCGCGCAGGCCGCGGCCGGAGACTACGTCGCCCTCCAGGCCTACGTCGCGCCCGGGCAGGCCGTCTGGGAGCAGATGCAGGCGCTCCGCCTGCATCTGCGCGACGGCCTGCGCGTGGCCACCACGCTGGGCTATGGCCCGCGCTATCTGCACTCCACCGGTCAACTCCACAAGGGCGGTCCCAACACGGGTCTGTTCCTGCAGCTCCTGGGGCACGACCCCGACGATGTCGCGATCCCGGGGCAGCCGTACAGCTTCGGCGTGCTCAAGCGCGCGCAGGCGCGCGGCGACCTGAGCGCCCTGCGCGCGCACGGCTGCCGCGCCATGCGCGTGTGCCTCGGCGATGACGCGCCGGCGGGGCTGGCGCGTCTGGCGGAGTTGGTCGCCGCCATCTGAAATGCGGGGTGCCCGCGGCGCCCCGCGGCAACGCCGGACCGCGCCGGCTCCACGCCGCGCGCTGAAGGCCCGGTCCGAACGAGGAGGTCCTGATGGACATCGCCATGGTCGGCCTGGGCCGCATGGGCGGCAACATGGCGCGGCGCCTGCTGCGCGGCGGTCACCG
>JBAXRL010001055.1:0-1523 GCA_037131205.1 Actinomycetes bacterium
AGCGATTCCCACCGCTCCCACCGCCGCGCGACGACTTCGACTGGTACGCACTTAGTTCTACTTTGTCACTCATAAGTGCTTGCCGTTGCGCGCGTTAGGCTTCTGATGGTAATTCCGGGATCGGCTCGATTCCCAGCCATCCGAAGATGCTCAACGGCGTCGGCGAGGGCGGCCGGAGGCAACTGGCGGAATCGTGGAAGCACCCGGAGGTTCCGCCGATTCACGGTGCTGATTTGGCCTGGCGGAACCGAATGAGGGGCCCGACCTGACGACCTGACGATGTGACGTGCGGGGCGAAAGAAAGTGCGGGACAAATCGGAGGGAAGAGAGTAGCTTGACGTCGGTCGAGGAGGAGGACCGCGTGGAGCGACGGAAGAACCCGGTATTCGCTGAGCAGGCCGAGCCCTGATCTCTTGAGCTCAGCGGGTGAGCGTGGAGGAGAGCACCCAGGGCGCGCTAGCGGAGTTCGCGCGTACGGCTGGGCGTTTGCTTGCTCTTCTCGGGCGATACGTCTCACACTTCACGACATCCAGAGGGAGTCGTTTCAAACGGGCAGCGGAGTATGTCGAAGGACTGCTGGTGACCGAACGTGGAAACATGCTGCGGATGGACGAAGCCTTGACGGAGACGGACGATCAGGCCCTGCAGCACCTCCTGTCGTATTCGGAGTGGAACGAACGGGAGGTAGTGAAGCATGTCGCAAGGGATGTCGATACCCTGCTGGGCGGACAGGCGGATAGTTGTCTGATTCTCGACGACACGGGGATTCCGAAGAAGGGTAAGTTCTCGGTGGGGGTAGCCCGGCAGTATTGTGGCGAGCTGGGGAAGGTAGACAACTGCCAAGTGGCGGTGTTCGCAGTGATGAGCTGCGGGGACAGGGAAGCGCCGGTGGGTTTCAAACTGTACCTGCCGGGGGAATGGGTCGACGACCCGGCGCGATGCCGGCGGGCGAAGATCCCGGCGGAACATCGACGGCTGCAGACCAAACACAACCTCGCACTTGAAATCGTGGACGAGGCGAAAGGAGAGGGGCTGCGGTACGGGTGGATCGGATGCGACAGCGGCTACGGGAAGAATGCGGCGTTTCTCCGAGCGCTACAAGAGCGCAACGAGACGTTCGTCGCCGACGTCCACAAGGACCAGGTCGTGTACCTCGAGGACCCCACGAGTCGGCCTGGAACAGTGCGCGGGATCCGAGTGGACGCATGGGGAAAGAGTCGGCCGGAGTCGGCATGGAGACGGGTGGAAGTCAGGGCCACGACGAAGGGAATGCTGCGCGTTGAGATTCTTCATCAGACCGTCTGGCTGTGGGATGGCGAGGAGGAGAAGGCTCACAAGTGGCGGCTTCTGATCCGCCGGGAAGTCGACTCACCGAAGACCATCAAGTACGTTCTGAGTAACGCGGCCCCGGACGTCACCAATGAACGGCTGGCCATCATGCAGGCACAGCGGTACTGGGTCGAGCGCGCGTTCCAAAATGCGAAGACGGAGGCCGGCCTCGGGGACTATCAGGTTCGCGGATG
>JBAXRL010001056.1:0-1521 GCA_037131205.1 Actinomycetes bacterium
AAGGCCATCAAGGTGGGCTCCTCGGCGAAGGCCGTTCCATCCATGGCCCGGCGGACGATCGTGAGGCCCTCGGCGGCGTGCCCCTGGGCGCCCTTGAGCAGGCCGATGTTGACCGCGACCATGTCGGCGGTGGGCGTGTAGCCAAAGCGCTCGGCCACCGCGCACGCCTGCTCGAAGAGCGCCAGGGCCGCGGAGTAGTCGCCGAGCCCCAGGTCGACCAGACCGCTCGTGTTGAGGATGGTGGCCCTGACCGCACCGGAGGTGTCCGCGGGCCGAGGGGCGGGCAGCGCAGCCCGCGCCGCCTTGAAATCCCCCCTATAGTAAGCCGCGTGCGCGCGAAGCGCCCGGGCGCGGATCTGCTCGGCCGGGCTGGCTCGGTCGGCCACGGCGTCGGCGGCCGTGAAGGCGGCCTCCGCGGCGTCCCAGCGGCGCATGTCGAGGGCCGCGGAGCCGAGGCTGAGGAGTGTGTGCATCCTCTGCTGATCGGTCTGCGCGTGCGCGAGGGCGGCCTCGCAGGCGCGCGCGGCCACGGCGGTGTCTCCCTGCCAGAAGAGCGCGCACTCGCGCATGGACAGCGCGTGGTACAGGCCCCACTCGTCTTTGGCGGCTGCGCAGGCGCGCACGGCCTGGTCGATCTCGCGGAGCGCCGCGGGGTAGTCGCCGTCGCGGCTGCGAAGCTGCCCCGCGATGAGCCTCGCCCAGGGCGCGGCGGCGCCTGACTCCGCCGGCAGCCTGCCCAGCCAGGAGCGCAGCCTCTCGCTGGGCAGGCTCTCCAGCCCGGCTTCGCCGCCGCGGGCGACCACGGCGAGGGCGTCCAGAGGCTGGTTGGCGTTGAGGTAGAGCTCCACCGCCATCTCCGCCTCGCCGACATCCTCCAGCGCGGCCGCCGTCTCGTGCTGCAGGCGGCGGAACGCCGGCTCGCCCTCTTCCTGCAGGTATCTGTGCCTCAGGAAATCGCGGAAGAGGTTGTGGTAGCGGTATGCGCCCTCCTCGCCGGTGGCGAAGGTGAACACGCGGTTGGCCGCGAGGTGCGCGAGGTAGCGGTGCGCGGCGTGCGTGCCGGCGAGCCGGTTGGCAAGCCCGGCGGTGATGGTCTCGAGGCAGCACGTGCGTCTGAGGAAGGAGCGGGTGGGCTCGTCCTCGTGGCCGTACACCTGCTCCGCGAGGTAGGAGTAGATGTCCTGCTTGAGGCGGGGGTCCGCGAGGGCCAGCTCGAGCGAGCCGAGGTCGAGCCACTCGAGGGCCATGCCGGCGAGCACGATACTCGCCGGCCAGCCCTCGGTGAGCGCGACCAGGCGCTCTACGTGCTCGCGGCGCGGCCGCCGGCCGCTGCGCGCCGCGAGCACCGCCACGGCCTGGTCGGCGTCGAAACGCAGCGCCTCGGCGCCCATCGCGGCGACGTCTCCGGCGAGGCGCATGCGGTTCACCGAGAAGGCGGGGTCGTAGCGCGTGAGCACGATGAACCGCAGGTTCGCCGGGAGATCGGCCAGCAGGTAGTCCAGCGTGCGATTCAGCTCCGCG
>JBAXRL010001057.1:0-1521 GCA_037131205.1 Actinomycetes bacterium
TCATCGTCTGGCGCCTCGACAACCGCGGCAGCTTCGGCCGCGGCCACGCCTTCGAGACGCCCATATTGGGGCAGCTCGGCCCGGTAGCCCTCGACGACCAGCTCGCCGGGGTCGACTACCTGAAGACGCTCCCCTACGTGGACGCCGAGCGCATCGGCACCGACGGCAAGTCGTTCGGCGGCTTCCTGACCCTCTACGGCCTGATCCACGCGCCCGACGTGTTCCGCTGCGGGGTGGCCGGCTCCGGCCCCACGAACTGGGCGTGGTACGACACGATCTACACCGAGCGCTACATGCGCACTCCGGCCGAGAACCCGGACGGCTACGCGGCCACCAACCTGGTCGCCGTGGCCGCGCAGATCGAGGCCGCGCCGCTCATCATCCACGGCCTCGCCGACACCAACGTCCACTTGCAGAACTCGATCAACTTCATCCAGGCTCTGGAGCAAGCCGACCGGCCCTTCGTCTTCGTGCCGCTGCCCAACGAGGACCACCACTACGAAGGCGACGGCCTCGCCACGGCTCTGGCCGCCAGCGTCGACTACTTCACCGAGCAGCTGGCGGGCGAGTAGCTCGGGAGGCGGGCGACGCCGCGGCGGCGAGGGGGCCGCATGCCGATCACCATCATCGCCTGGGCGCTGTGCCTCGCCGGCGGGATCGCGCTGCAGCGCCGCCTGCGCGACCCGCGGCGCGCCTCGCACATCCTCTTCCTGATCGTCATCTGGATCGCCGCGCCGCTCGTGGTGATCTACGCGTACACGACCGTGGTGATCCAGGTCCAGTTGCTGGCCGCCTTCGCCGCGGCGATCGCGGCGTCGTGGCTCACGCTGCTTATCGGCATGGTCTGGGGGCGCCTGGCCGGCCGCCAGCGCCGCGAGTGCGCCATCATGGCGTTCGCGACCGGCATGGGCAACACGGGGAGCGTGGGGTTCCCCCTGGCCACCGTCGTCTTCGGCGGCCCCGGCCTGGCGCTCGCCGTGATCTACGCGGAGTTCCAGTTCCTGATCCCCGTCGATGCCGTGGTCCTCGGCCTGGGCCGGCACTACGCCGGGCCGCGCTCCCGCGGAGCGGCGGCGCCCGGCCTGCGCCGCCTCATCAGGAGCTGGCTCCTCAACCCACCGGTGGTGGCCGGCGCCGCCGCCGTGGCTCTCCGTCTGCTCGGCGTGGACATCAGCGATCTCGTGGCGCCGTTCGGGCCGGCGATGGGCGTAGCGATCGGCCTGCTCGGCTTCGTGCAGCTCGGGCTCGCCACACCCCTCACGCCGCTCGCCCACGATCGCGCCGAGCTGTGGCGAGCGCTCGTCACTCTGGTGCTGCGCTGCGGCCTGGCGCCGCTCATCCTGTTCGCAATGGGATGGCTCGCCGGGGTCCACATCCCGGGCGTGTTCCTGCTTCTGGCGGCGATGCCGGTAGCCTTCAACACCATGGTCGTCGCGGCCGTGTTCGATCTCGACGCCGAGCTGGCGCGGCTGCTCATCGCCGTGTCGACTCCGCTGGTGATCGCGGGCGTGCTCGTATGGC
>JBAXRL010001058.1:0-1518 GCA_037131205.1 Actinomycetes bacterium
TTCCTCTCGCAGGCCCCCACGGACGGACCGGCCTCGGTGCTGCGGGCCATCTTCGACAACGCGAAGAGCGACGAGATCCTCGTCAAGTGGCTGGCCAGCAACGAGCGCGACGAGATCATTCTCGAGAAGGACGCGATGGGTGAGCTCGTGCGACTCATCGAGCTGCGTCTTGGCCTGGCGCTGGCCGATGGCTTGAGTCTCAGCGAAGCTCGCGCCAAGACCGCCCGGTACGTCGTCGTAACCGAGTTCCGCGCCGACCTCTCGTGCGAGCCACCGACGTCGTGCAGCGGCGTGCCCGCTCCGCCATCCGCGCACCACGAGAGCCGCGTGCGCGATCTGGCGGCGAAGCTGCGGTCCGACCACGACGGTGAGTACGCAGCCCTGGCGGACGGCGTCGAGAAGGACCTGGGATTGGCCGGCGCCGCCCTCGACCCCGCGTGTCTGGGCGCCGTGGACACCTTTCGCTTCGAAGAGCGTCGGTTGCTGGAGCACGCGGGGCAGCTGATCCAAGCGAAACGGTACGGGGAGGCGGCGGCCGTGGTCGAGGGACGCCGGCACAGCTTCTGGGCCGACCGCGACGTGGCCCGTCAGGCCCAGTGGGAAGCATGTCGCCTGATGGCCGAGCTGGGTACTGCCGTCGAGAAGACTCGCACCGAACTCTCGAAGTTCCAGGGTAGGCCCGCAGCGTGGGTGGCGGCCTACAGTTCCCGAGGAGGCTGGGCTGAGGCCGACGCGCTGCATCGGCGCCTCGAGACGTGGATGGCGCACATGAGTGACGATCCTGAGGCCGAGGAGGCCTTGGCGGTCGTGAAGCGTGAGCACGAGGAGCTGCTCAAGGCGATGGCCGAGCGCTACACCGAGGCCCTGCGTGCGGCAGACTGGGTCGTTGAGGGATCTCTGCCTCAGACGCGCGTCTTCGCAGAGGCGGTCGACCTCAGCGCCGGCCGCACGGCCTACATTCTGGTCGATGCGCTGCGCTACGAGATGGGCGTCGACCTCGTACGTCAGATCGACGCCGCCCTCGATGTGGACAACAAGGCGGCCGTTGCGGCCCTCCCGAGCATCACCCAGGTTGGCATGACGGCCCTTCTGCCGGGCGCTTCGGCGAGCTTCTCCGTGGTTGAGGAGAAGGGCAAGCTTGCTGTGCGCGTCGGCGACGACGTCATGGTGAACGTCTCTGACCGCATGAAGCACCTCAGGGCAGAGGTTCCCGGCGCTGTCGAGCTCAGGCTCAGCGACGTGCTCGAGTACTCGAAGGCGAAGCTAGCGAAGTCCATCGGCGACGCGCCGCTGGTTACGGTCCGATCCCAGGAGCTCGATGCCCTGGGGGAGGCGGACAGCGACTGGCTGGCGCGTCAGCTCATGGACGCCGTGATCGGCAACGTGGTGCGCGCCGTCAAGCGGCTGGCGACCGCCGGCATCGAGAGGTTCGTGATCACGGCGGACCACGGCCATCAGTTCTCCCTGCGCAAAGACGACGACATGAAGACCGACAGTCCCGGCGGCGACACCGTGGCG
>JBAXRL010001059.1:0-1517 GCA_037131205.1 Actinomycetes bacterium
GGGGAGGGGCCGCAGCCGCGATGCGTCCACGGGCGCATCCGTGCGTGCAGACCTATTGGGATAGGCCCTTAGCACCCGTGAACCACGAATGGGGCGCCCGGCGGGTGGACAGCCGGCAGCGTTCCCGGCGGGCGCGACCGGCAGGCGCGCGGGCGACCGCGGCGGGTGCGGCGGCGCCCACGGCCGCGGCGCCGGCTGCGGCGCCCACGGCCGTGGCGGTCCTCAGCGCGTGAAGTAGTCGATCAGCGTCTGCTCTTCGGCGGCCGAGACCGTGGCGCCCCGCTGCACCATCTGGTCGATCAGGGCCTTCGCCTGAGCGGCGCTCGACGCGTGGAACTGCAGGGGGGCGTCTGCCGAGTGGCACGAGTTGCAGCGCGCGTTGATGATGGCGACGGCGTCGGATCCGGAGCTTGTCGACGCCGGCGTCGACGTCGGTGTCGGCGTGGCGCCCCCGTTGTCGGCGAGGGACGCCTGGAACCCCTGCACCAGTGTCTGCTTCTCCGCGTCGTTCAGCTTCGCGTTCGGATGGAGCAGCGTGAACTGCAGCGGCGGCATGTTGTCGTTGATGGCGTTCTGCAGTCTCTCGGTGGTCAGCGCGCCGTTCCAGTCGGAGAAGCTGAAGACCTCGCGGGCCCCATCGATGTCGTTCTGGGCGAGCCACGAGGCCGGCGCGATCCTCACCGCCCACCACCACTTGGTCTCGTTGCTGTGGCAGTCGTAGCACGCTTTCTTGGCGACGGCCTCCGCCGTCGGCGTGCTCCACTTGAACGGGTTCGTCGCGGGCTTGATGGTGTGGTCGCGACCGTAAGGGACGAACTGGATGAGCACGAACAGGGCGATGAGCCCGACGATGGTCCAGAGGGCGATCTTCTTGAGGGAGCGCTTGGGGCGGGTGCGGGTCTTGGCCAAGGGAGATCTCCTTGCTCGTGCGGCCGATACGCCATTGTAGCGGGAGTGGCCGCTCGGGGTCGGCGTGTGGCCGGCGCCGCGCCCGCCCGGCCCTCAGCTTCGAGCGAAGAGCAGTCCGCGCAGGGTGACCACGACCAGCGCGGCGACGATCAACGCCATGCCGGCGGCCTCGCCTGCGGTGGGCCGCTCCCCGAGCTGCAGCCACGCCGCGGCCACTCCGATGACCGGCGTGGCCAGAGTGCCCAGTCCGGCGGCCCCAGCCGACAGCCGGCGAAGCGCGAACAGCCATAGCAGCCAGGCCAGCGCGTTGCCGAGCACGACGTTGTAGGCGAGCGCCCAGATGAAGGGCGCCGACCACTCGGGCCCGCCGTGGCCGGTCAGTAGCGCGATGAGGACGAGAGGTAGCGACCCGAACAGCATCTGCCAGGTGGTGAGCGAGAGCAGATCGACGTCCTGCCGCTTCTGCAGCGTTTTGACGACGATGGCGCTGGCGGCCCACGAGATCCCCGCCGCCACCGCGAGCAGACTGCTGAAGGCTCCTTGCAGGCGCCACGGGCTCAGGACGAGGAGGAGGCCGGCCAGGGCGAGGCCCACGGCGAGCCACTGCG
>JBAXRL010001060.1:0-1511 GCA_037131205.1 Actinomycetes bacterium
GTGCCGATCTTCATCCTGCCGATGCCGCAGGCGGGCACCACCGGTCCCATGACCCTGGCCGGCACCTGCATCGTCAACATGGCCGAGCTGCTCTCGGCGGTGGTCCTCTTTCAGCTCGCCGCGCCCGGCTGCGCGCTCGTTTCCGGGGTCGGCTCGGCGGTCGCCGAGATGCGCACCGGTGGGTACGTCGCGGCCGGCCCCGAGATCGGCCTCATCAACCTGACCTGCCTCGAGATGAGCAAGTACTACGGCCTGCTCACGCAGGCCACCGGCATCTCGGCCGACGCCAAGGCGCCGAACTTCCAGGCCGGTTCCGAAGGCGGCATGACCGGCCTCTGCGCGGCGCTCGCCGGCGCCGACTCGCTGATCGCCACCGGCGCCTTCGACGGCGTGCAGACCGAGAGCCTGGCCAAGGCCGTGCTCGACAACGATCAGCTGGGGGCGCTGCGCCGCTACGTCCGCGAGAGCTCCATCGACGAGAGCACCGCGCTGATGGATGACATCATCGAAGTCGGCATCGGCGGGCACTTTCTGGCGCGCAAGAGCACGCGCGCGTACTCGCGCAGCGAGATCTGGCGGCCGCAGGTGTTTCAGCGCGGCTCGTTCGAGGAGCACCAGGCGCCGGGGCGCTCGCTGATCGAAGAGGCCGTCCAGCGCGCCCACGAGCTGTTGGCGAGTCACGAGGTCGCGCCTCTCGCCGAGGACGCCGCCCGCGAGATCGCCGCGCTCGTGGCGCGTCACGAGGCGGCGCGGCCCTGACGGCGGCGTCCGTTCAGGCGCCAGGCGACGCAGCGAGGGAGGCACGATGGCGAGAGCCCGCCTGACGTACCTCTCCGCGGCGGAGAGGCAGTTCGTCCACGAGCAGACCGTCCACGTCCTCGAGGAGGTCGGCGTCGGCTACAACACGCCGGCCGCCATCGACCTGCTCGAGGAGGCCGGCGCTCACGTCGATCGGGAGCGCCTGCGCGCGCGGCTCCCGTGGGAGCTTGTCGCGCGCTGTCTCGAGACCTGCCCGCGTCAGGTGCGCCTCGCGGGGCGCGCGCCGGGCACGGACGTCGTGCTTGGCGACGGCTCCCTCACCTTCTGCACCGACGGCACCGGCACGTACATGTACGACGACGTCGGCGGCATCCGCAGCGAAGGCACGGCGGCCGCGCTGCGGCAGGTGATGCGTCTCTTCGACGCGCTGCCCGAAGTGGACTACGCGTGGCCCTCGATCTCGGCGCGCGACCTCGATCCGCTGACCGCCGGCCTCGAGATCGAAGCGATCTCGTTGAGCTGCTTCGGCAAGCACCTGCAGGACGAGGTCCGCGAGGTGGCGCACGTCAAGCCGCTGCTCGAGATCCTCGAAGCGGTGGCCGGCGGGTCACTCTGGGACCGGCCCATCTTCAGCACGATCGATTGCACCATCGCCCCGCTGCAGCACGAGCGCGAGATGACGGAGGCGACGATGGCGCTCGTCAAGGCCGGCGTGCCGGTGCTGATCCTGCCCATGCCGCTCACCGGCACGA
>JBAXRL010001061.1:0-1510 GCA_037131205.1 Actinomycetes bacterium
CGGCGCGTGCGCCCCGTCAGGCCCCTGCGGCGGCGCGTGCGCCCCGTCAGGCCCCGGCGGCGGCGCTACAGCCGCTCGATGAGCGCGTCCTTACGCGCCGTGGCAAGCCAGTCGTCGAGGGCCGCCGCGCGTCGGCGGCCGGTGAGACCGTCCTCGATCTGGGCGCGCACGCCGGCGAACGGCGCGACGCGCTCCCGCCGGCGCGCCAGGACCTCGAAGACCCAGGTACCACCCGGTCCGGCGACCGGCGCCGAGATCCGGCCCACACGCAGGCGAGCGACGGCATCGCTCAGAGGCCCGGGCATCGAGCGGGGGTCGACCCATCCCATCGCGCCGCCGGCGTTCTTGATCTCGGGGTCGATGCTGAACTGCCGCGAGACCTCTTCGAAAGGGCGACCCTGACGAAGGCGCTTGATGGCATTGCCGGCGATGCCCTCGTTACGTACCACGATGGCGCCGAGCTTGACCGCGGCTGGCTCCGTGAAGAGGTCGGCGAGCCTGCGTTCGTAGAAGCGTCGTGCAGCTTGCGGGCCGGCCTTGACCCGCGGAAAGCGCGCGTCCTGGACGGCCTCGCGGAGCACGCCGGCGCGGAGGTTCTCGCGGAACTGAGCCGCGCTCATATCCGCCTTCTGCAGCGCGGACCGCAAAGCGGCGTCGCCGCCCAGCTGCGCGCCCACCGCGGCCACGCGGCTCGTGACCTCCGCTTCGTCGGCGGCGAGGCCCAGCCGCTGCGCCTCCGCGCGCACGAGCTCGCGGTCGATGGCGGCGTCGAGCGCCTTGCCCGCGTCGTCCGCGGCGCCCAGGAAGCGCGCCTCGGCGCGCGCCTGTTCGACGTCGCTCTGATGGACGGCCCCCCCGTCCACTCGCGCCACGACGGCGTCGGGGCTCGCGCTCGCGCCGTCGCGCCCGACGCCGTCACCGCCGCCGCAGGCGGCAAGCCCGGCGGCCGCGACGACCGCCAGCAACGCCGCGAAACACCAGGTTCTGCGCACGGTGAACCTCATGACGTCGCAGCGACGGCCGGGCCGAACGATGCGGCACGGCAGCCGAAAACGCCGGGAACGCCGGGAACGCCGGGAACGCCGGGCGGAGCAGCGCAAGCAGATAGGGAAGGGGCCACGTTTCCTATCTTACCGAAGAGACCAGTGGGTCGGCTCCTCCTCCGACTCCGGCTTCGCCCGCCGCTCACGGTGCCGGCCGGGCGGGGCGATGCGGCCCGGATTTGCGCCGTGCCCGTGGACTTCGTGCGGCACGGCCGCCGCCGCGGGGGGCGCCGGGGGTAGTGCTGAAGGGGCAGACAGGGATTGGCGGGACATGACCATCCCCTTCCGTCCGGTTGCGCGTTCAGCCTCCGAATCGACGGCCGCGGGTAGGCGGACATGCCGCGCCGCACGCGCCGGACCCGCCGCGGCCGCGGGAGCCGCCGCGGCGGGGTAGTAGTGTGAGGGAAGATAAGGAATTCCGGCGGATCCTTATCTTCCCTCCGGCGCGCGAGCCTGCGGAGGGCCGT
>JBAXRL010001062.1:0-1507 GCA_037131205.1 Actinomycetes bacterium
CAGGGGGCGGCGCGGGCGGCGGCGCAGCCTCCCCGCCCGTCGGCGACCCGTCCGGCGCGGGCGGCGGCGCAGCCTGCCCGCCCGTCGGCGACCCGTCCGGATCCCCGGTCTTCGTCGGCGTCTCCTTCAGCCGTCGCCTCATCCTCATCATGGGCACGCTGTACGCCGGCGAGATGAAGAAGGCCGTCTTCACGGTCATGAACCACCTGCTGCCGGCCCGCGACGTGCTGCCGATGCACTGTTCGGCCACCGCGGGGCGCAAAGGCGACGTCGCCCTCTACTTCGGCCTCTCCGGCACCGGCAAGACCACGTTGTCGGCCGATCCTTCCCGCCGCCTCATCGGCGACGACGAGCACGGCTGGAGCGACCACGGCGTCTTCAACTTCGAGGGTGGCTGCTACGCCAAGGTCATCCATCTGTCGGCGCGGGCGGAACCTCAGATCTTCCAGGCGATCCGCTTCGGCTCGATCCTCGAGAACGTGATCGTCGACCCGCTCACCCGGGCGATCGCCTGGGACGACGACTCGCTCACCGAGAACACGCGCGCCACCTACCCCGTCGATCACATCCCCGGAGCCGTCCCAACGGGCACGGGTGGGACGCCCCGCAACGTGTTCTTTCTCACCTGCGACTCCTACGGCGTGCTCCCCCCCATCGCGAAGCTCACGCCCGCGATGGCGAGCTACCACTTCCTCTGCGGCTTCACCGCCCGGCTCGCAGGTACTGAGGACGGCATCGACGAGCCCGAGCCGACGTTCTCCGCCTGCTTCGGCGCCCCTTTCATGCCGCGCGACCCGGTCGAGTACGCGACCATGCTCGCGGAGCGCCTCAAGGCCGGCCCGACGCGGTGCTGGCTGGTGAACACAGGCTGGTCCGGAGGTCCCTACGGGCAGGGCAAGCGCATGCGCATCTCACTGACCCGGAATCTGCTCAAAGCAGCGCTCGAAGGGTCGCTCGACCACGTGGAGACGACTCCGCATCCGGTGTTCGGCGTGCTCGTGCCGACGCACTGCCCCCGCGTGCCGCCGAAGCTGCTGGACCCGCGCTCCACCTGGGCCGACCCGCACGAGTACGACGCACGGGCGGCGGAGGTGGCGCAGCACTTCGCCGCCGCCTTCAAGCGCTTCGCCGGGCGCGTGCCCGCCGCTGTGGCGGCGGCCGGGCCGGTGGTCTGACTTTGGACCGACTCCTGGCGGTTTGGACGCGGCAGTCATCTTCCAGCACTTGGCGTGGCACTTATTGCCTGCAAACTGCCCATAAATGCGGCGAGCCTACTGACGCGCGACGTGTGGACCGAGCCCAATCACATTGGACTTGGCCCGCGTGAGATCGACCCTCGCGGTGCAGAACGCAAGTACGCAGTACGCTCGAGGTCCGCTCTCCGCCGCCCAGGCCCACCGGCAGTTTCAGGCCCGTCTTCCGTCGCTGGGTCGAGCACGGCGGTGGCAGTATGCGCGGGCGTCCCGGGCGGCCCCGGCGGCCCCGGCGGCCCCGGCGGCCCCGGCGC
>JBAXRL010001063.1:0-1507 GCA_037131205.1 Actinomycetes bacterium
CCCCCGATTCTGGGGAGTCGGGGTCTAGCCACGCTGTTACGAAACGCCCCCCCCGGTGACACGAAACGCACCATGGGCGAGTGGCGCCAAAACTCGAGATCAGCATTTGTCAGTTCTGCGGGGGTGATCTTCCGGCTGCAGCGGTGACCGGCCGACGGCGCCGCTACTGCCGCGATAGCTGCAGGATCGCCGCGGGCCGCGCCAAACGTGCAGTCTTCGGCGCCGACTCGGCCAACTCGCCGGAGGCTCCTGACGCCGCGGTCGTCGAGGCTTTCCTCGTGGGCCGATCCGCTGAACCCGACGACCAGGTGCTCTCCGCCGTGCACGAGACCCTTCTCCTGGTCGTTTCCTACCGCCGCCTCGGCGTCGAGGCTCGCCGCCAGTTCGCCTGGCGCTGCGCGGGCATGGCCGACGCGATCGAGGCCGCCCTGCAACGCTACTTCCGCGACGTCTCGCCATGACGCGCGGTCGCAAACCGGAACCCAGCCGCGCTCGGCGCGGCACCGGGCACGCCCCGCAGCAGGGCCAGAAGACCACGAAGGTCGTGCCGCAGGTCGTCGAGCCCGGCCTTGCCGAGGTCATCGCCGGGGAGCTGCCTCAGGGCCTGCCCCGCGACATCTTCACGCGCGCCGTCGGCGAGCTCGCCGGGCGCCTGAACGACACGGACCTTGAGGCGCTGCGCATGATGGCTTGGTCACTGTACCGGCACCAGCAGGCGCAGGAGTACATCGAGCGGGACGGCATGGTGGTTGAGACGCCGTTCGGACCCAAGGTGAATCCCATGCTCAAGGTGGCACGCGACGAGGGCACGTTCTACCTGCGAATCGCCGACCAGTACGCGCTTACCTTCGTCGCTCGTCTGCGCGCCGGGCTCCTGCGGCTCGCCGGCCAGAGCCTCATGAAGGACCTCCACTCCGGCATCGCTGAGGCGATCGTGGCGCAGATCGCTTCGGGAAAGTGAGAGCCAGCGACCTCCGAGAGACGATCCTTGAGGCGGTCGGCGGCCGCGTCACGAGGGCGGAGCTAGGGCCGCTCCTGGTCGACGCCTTCTTCCGCACGCAGCTCCGCCTCGTAGACGACCGCTGGGCGGGGCAGCCGTTCATCCTCCCCGACTACGCCAGCGAGCACATCGTTGAGCCCATCTTTGGGACGCTCGACAGGTACGGCCGGCGCAAGTACACGGAGGCCCTTATCGGCCTGCCGAGGAAGCACGCCAAGACGACGATCACCGCCGGCCTCGCGCTGTACTTCCTCTTCATGGAGCCCGTCGTTGGGCAGGAGGTCGTGGCGCTCGCCTTCGACGAAGACCAGGCGCGCCTCATCCTCGGCTTCGCCAGCTCCATGGTCGAGCAGAACCCGCTTCTCAAGGAGTTGGCGAAGGTCTACAAGAACGTGATCCACATCCCCGAGATCGACGCCAAGTTCTACGTGATCCCCCACAAGACGGCCGCAGGTCAGGCGATCCACCCGCGCATCGCCATCTGCGACGAGCCGCACACGTACCCGA
>JBAXRL010001064.1:0-1505 GCA_037131205.1 Actinomycetes bacterium
CAGGCGGTCGGGCGGTCAGGCGGTCGGGCGGTCGGGGTCGAGTGCGAGGCTAGACGGCGAGGAAGGAGCAGAGGTACTCACCGACGGCCCTGTCGGTGTCGGGGCACTCGAGCCTCCGCAGGAGCCGGCACAGCGTGCTCTCGTCGCTGACGACGGTCGCCCCGAGGTGCTCGTACCTTGCGAGCACCGAATCGACTGCCTGTTCCTTTTCCTCGCGAGTCACCGTGGATCCTCCCAGGGGATTCCTTTTGCTCCACTTGAAGTGTCGGCTCCGAGGCTCCCCGGGGAGATGGAACTCCCGTTTAGGGAGGGATACCCAAGACCTGTGGGAAAGCGCGGCAGCCGCGTGCGGCGAGGACCGGCGGCTCAGGCGCGCTGGCGCGCCACCGCGATGACAATATCCGCAGCCAGGCGCGCGGCGAGCGCCGCCGCCGGGACGCCGCCCCCGGCGCCGGCGACGACCCCGCACAGATCGGCGCCGGCCAATCGGGACGCGCTCACGATGCCCAACGCCACGCTGAGATCGCTCGCCCTCAGACCCACAGGGTCTTCGACGCCCTCGACCACACCGAGGTCGACCGAGACGTAGATGGCTTCGACGCCGGCGCTCGCCGCCTCGAGGGCTTCGCGGGCGACGGTGACGATGCCGGCTTCGACGACGTCCGCGACCGAGGAGCGCCGCGCCTCGAGGGCGTCGCAGACGCGGCGCGCCCGGGCCTCATCGGGGCCGCCGCGCTCGCCGATGACGACGAAGTTGCGCGGCTCGACGACGCCCAGCTCGAGTGCCCGCGCCCAGCGCGAGGCGGCGGCGCGCCCGGGCTCCATCTCGAGGTCGAGGCGCGGCGAGAAGGCGATGACCCCGAGACGCCCCTGCAGCTTGCCGGCGAGCACCTGCAGGGCGGGCGCCGTGATGGACGCATCGCCGCCGAGCAGCAGCGGCGCCGCGCCGGCGGCGAGCACGTCGGCGAGATGCTCGTGAGCGCGCACGAAGGTGGCGGCGAGGTCGGCGGCATCCACCGCGACGTCGCCGTAGTCCACGACGCGCACGCCCGTCTCGCGGGCGGCGGCGGCCAGCCAGCCGGCGTAGCGCTGAGAGGCGGCGCGCACCGCCGCGGGGGCGTCGCTCCAGCCGCCGAGCGGCAGACCAACGACGGCGAGGTCGGCGCCCAGAAGATCGTCGGCCGACGCGGCGGGCGCCGCCATGAACGTGGCCGGCGGCGGCGCGGCGGGCGCCGGCGGAGCGGCGTGAGCCGCGCCCGCCTCGCGCCAGAGTCGCCGCAGCTCGTCGCGGTCCACGGAAGGCCCCGTCACCAGCGGCGCGTGACGCGCTGGGCGGCGATGGCGTCCTCGTCCAGCGTGATGCCCAGCCCCGGCGCGTGAGGCACGAGCACGGTGGACACACCTTCGCGCAGTTCGGTGCGCAGCCCACCGCCGATGTCGCGCGCGTTCCCGCCGGGCCTCCACGGCAGGTCGGCGTCGCAGTGGGTGGCGTTGGCCAGCGCCAC
>JBAXRL010001065.1:0-1504 GCA_037131205.1 Actinomycetes bacterium
TCGTCGAGGATGATGAACGAGTCGTTGAGGGTGCGGCCGCGCATGAAGGCCAGCGGCGCGACCTCGATCTCGCCCTTCTCGATGAGGGTCGCGAGCTTCTCGGCGTCCATCATGTCGTAGAGCGCGTCGAAGAGCGGGCGAAAGTACGGGTCGACCTTCTCGGACACGGTGCCCGGCAGAAACCCCAGGCTCTCCCCCGCCTCCACAGTCGGCCGCGTGAGGATGATGCGCCCCACCTGTTTGGAGAAGAGGGCGCTCACCGCCATGGCCGTGGCCAGATAGGTCTTGCCGGTGCCGGCCGGGCCGATGCCGAACGTGATGGTCTTGGCGCGGATGGCGTCCACATACAGCTTCTGGTTAACGGTGCGCGGCCCGATCTGGCGGCCGCGGTGCGTCCATACCACGTCGCCGTACACCTCGGACGGCTTGCCCGGCGAGTGGTCGGCGATGTCCATCAGCGACTCGATCATGGCGGCGTCCACGGGCCGTCCCGAGCGGATCACCGTGAGCAGCTCGTCGAGGGCGGCGCGCGCCCTGCCGACGGCCTTGTCGGGACCCTCGAGGATGAGCACGTCGCCGCGCAGCGTGAGCGTGCAGTCAAGGCGCCGCTCGAGGATCTTGAGGTGCGCGTCGTGCTCCCCGGCGAGAACCTGCGCGACGTTGTTGCCGCCCAGCTCGATGACCGTTCTCGTGACCCGCGTCACGGTCAGCCCTCCAGCCTCTCGCGCACCATGCCGCTGAGCTTCTTGCCGTCGGCGCGCCCGGCGACCCTGGGCTTCAGCCACCCCATGACCTTGCCCATGTCCCGGGGCGTGACCGCGTCGGTGGCGGCGATGGCTTCGGCGACGAGCTCTTCCAGCGCGGCGTCGCTGAGCTCCTCCGGCATGTACGAGGCAAGGAGCCCTTCTTCGTAGCGCTCCTGGTCGGCGAGATCCTGGCGGCCCGCCTGATCGTACAACTCGATGGCCTCCGCGCGGCGCTTGCGCTCGCGTTTGAGCACGGTGAGCTCGTCGGCCTCGGTGGGCTCCTTGCGGCTGTCGATACGCTCCTTCTTGAGCGCCGCCACGAACGATGACAGGGCCTCCCGCAGCCGCTTGTCGCCGGCCTTCAGCGCGGCGGTAGAGGCGTCCTTGATGCGCTGCTCGATAACCCCGAGCTCTCTCATGCGATGCGTCCTTTCACTCCGTCCTCGTACTCTTCGTGGGCCACCGCGCGGACCAGGGTCCCGGGGCTCGCCGCACCTTCGAGGTAATAGCGGATGTACTGTGAGCTGTACCCCCTCCACAGACCGTCGCGGCGCTCCTCGACGAGGACCTCCGCGGCGCGCCCCAGCGCGGCGCGGCGCGCGGACCGGGCGGCCGCCGCGGCGGCCGCCAGCGCGCGCCCCATGCGCTCCTTGACGAGCGCGGCCGGCAGGGGCGGCAACTCCGCTGCCGCCGTCCCCGGCCGCGGCGAGTAGGCGAACACGTGTACGCGCCCGAACAGGCCGCTCTCCAGGGCCGCC
>JBAXRL010001066.1:0-1504 GCA_037131205.1 Actinomycetes bacterium
CTCACCATCTTCGCGCCTTTCGTCTTCGGCCTGCTCCTGGCGGTCACGGGCCTGCTCGGCATGACCGGCCGCCTGCCGAAGAACGACTGGTTCGGCATTCGCATGCACGTCGTCATGAGCAGCGACGCCGCCTGGCTCGCCGGCCATCGAGCCGGCGGCCCGTGGCTGCTCGCCGGCGGGCTCGTGGGTCTCGCCGCTGGCGTGACGCTGCTCGTCCTGCGCCCGGACGCCGTGACGGGTGAGCGCATCTCCACCGCGAGCCTGGCCGCGGCGTTTCTGCTGGCCGGCGTCGCCGCGTGGCGCGCGCAGGCCGCGGCGCGGCGCCTGCTCTGACGGCGCTCGTCGCGCCGCCTGCGAAGCGGGCGCCGGGAGGTTATCACTGTCTGCGTATGGTTTATCGGCGCGGCGGCTGGGGAAAGACGGCAGAGAATGCGCGCCGATCCCCCAAGGCTGCGGGGGCGCGTGAAGGAGGGTCACCCATGCCGCGCCCGCGAAAGCGTCGGCGCGGCGTTGCGCGCCTGTGCGACAGCGCATCACGCGCACACGTGCGCCGTTTCCACTGTTACCATAGGGGTCCGTTGCACTGACAGACCCGCGAAACCGGGAGCGCGGCCGTACGTCGGCCGCGTCCACTCACAAGGAGGAGCACGACAACATGACAGACGCATTCAAGAACACCCCGCCGGCGCCTGAAGACAACGGCGCGATGACCGCCGAGAACCTCGCCGCCGCGGTGGCCGGCGAGAGCCAGGCCTCGCAGAAGTACCTGGCGTTCGGCGACGTCGCC
This sequence comes from Actinomycetes bacterium, assembly GCA_037131205.1. Classification (GTDB taxonomy): domain Bacteria; phylum Actinomycetota; class Thermoleophilia; order UBA2241; family UBA2241; genus CAIXSE01. Next base: position 788 of record JBAXRL010001066.1, read on the forward strand.
GACGCCGAAGGCTACCCCAACGTCGCGCGCCTCTTCCGCGCCGTGGCCTACGCCGAGAGCACGCATGCCCGCAACCACCTCAGCGTGCTCGGCAGGATCGGGACCACCACCGCGAACCTCAAGGCGGCCTGGGGCGGCGAGACCTTCGAGATCGACGAGATGTACCCCGCCTACGACGCGGTCGCGAAGATGCAGGAGAACGAGAGCGCGCAGACCAGCATCCGCTACGCCCTCAAGGCCGAGATGGATCACCAGGGCATCTACGACAGCACGCTCAAGGGCGTGGAGGGCGAGAAGGACCTCAGCGCCGAGGCCGTGCGCGTGTGCCCGATCTGCGGTCACACCGTGATCGGCGACGCCCCCGACGAGTGCCCGCAGTGCGGCACCGCGGCCGTGTACTTCAAGGAGTTCTGAGGTGGACGAAGCCTTCGAGAAGCGTCTTCCCAAGCCCGAGGATCTCAACGCCATGACGGAGGAGTGCCTGAAGGCCGCCTTCGCCGGTGAGAGCCAGGCGGCGGAGAAGTACATGGTGTTCGCCGAGCAGGCCGACGAGGAAGGGTTCCCCAACATCGCCACGCTGTTCCGCGCCATCTCGTTCGCCGAAACGCGTCATGCGCGCAACCATCTGCGAGTGATGAAGGGCGTCAACTCGACCGCCGACAACCTCGCCGCGGCGTTCGCCGGCGAGTCCTTCGAGATCGACGAGATGTACCCGGC
>JBAXRL010001067.1:0-1504 GCA_037131205.1 Actinomycetes bacterium
CTCTGGGCCGCGAGGTGAACTACTCCGTGTTCGATCTGGCTGATTGGAGGAAACAACTGGCCGCGAAGAAGGCGTTCGTGCGCGCTGTCGCCGAAGGGCCGAAGATCTTCCTGATAGGAGGCGAGGATGCCCTTCGATAACCTCCTGAGGCAACGAGCGATCGAACGCTACCGCGTCTCCGACGAAGAGATCGCAGGGCATCTTCAGGCCGGCAAACACGATATCGACTTCGCGTCCTCCATCGCCGGCCAAGACTTGGACTGGGCCTTCACGATCGCGTACAACGGCATCCTGCAGACCTCTCTCGCCTTCATGTATCAGAAAGGTTACCGCCCTACAGGTGAGGCCAAGCACTACAATACCTTCCGCTTTCTCGCCGAAGCACTGCCACATGAATACGCCGCACGCATTTCACTCCTGCAGCGATTGCGCGCAAAGCGCAACCAAGCCGTGTATCGGTCGCGGGGGATCGTCTCCGCCCGGGAGGCGACGGACATGATCGCCTTCTCGATGCAGTTCTACGAGGAGATCCTTGGTCTCATGCCACGGGACATCGTGCGCATGGCAAGAGGTGATGAAGAAGAGGATCGATCATGAGATGCGTCGTCTGCCTTCGAGGTCGGGCTTCACCGGTCCGCGGACCTCTGTGCTCAGCACTCACTGGGACTCACGCTCAGCCGCCGCCCCGCTGACCGAGCCACCTTGGCGAGACTGCCTCGAGCCATCGAGCAGCTCTCCGCGCCGCGCGAGCGCTCGCTGATGTACGTGGGGGCGACTTGGGCTACCCACCGGCTCGTCGTGCCGGCGCACGAGTCGCTGCACGAGCAACTCCCCGGTTGAGGCGGATCTGCGTGCGTGGCTGCGTGGCGAGCCGAACACAGCGGTTGTCGACGTTCACCTCACGCGCTTCCGCGAGCAGGCGCGGTGATCGCCGGAGCGGCGGCGGAGCTCGGCATCTCCGCCGCCCGGCTCGACCACAGCGTCTGCACGTACTCGAGCAAGGCCGCGGGCGGAGGTATTCCGGCCGAGCCGGGCCGTCCGGCCTCCGCGTCGACCTCTTCATTCGCCTGTCTCTCAGCCGCCGGGAAGAACGTCACCCCGCTGCCGCGGCCAATGTCATCCTCCGGCGGTGCTTGACCGCTTCAGCGGCTTCTCGTCTCGCCGTAGAGTGGGGCGATGAAGTATCTCTTCCTCGACGAGTCCGGCGACCACAGCCTCACGCGCATCGACCCCCAGTACCCTGTCTTCGTGCTCGGCGGGGTCGTTGTCGATGCGGGCTACGCTGAGGGCGAGCTGACGCGCAGGCTGGAGCGGTTCAAGCTGGACGTGCTGGGCACGTGTGATGTGACCCTGCACACCGCCGACATCGTGCGCACGCAGGGGGCGTTCGCGGCGCTCAAGGACGTTGCGCTTCGGCAACGGTTCTACGCGGCTCTGAACCGCGTCATGCGCGAGCTGGACTACAAGGTCGTCGCCTGCGCCATCAAGAAGGACGCGCATGTGG
>JBAXRL010001068.1:0-1502 GCA_037131205.1 Actinomycetes bacterium
GGTGAGCATGAGGTTGAGCTGTTCGAGGGTGAGGCCGCCGGTGGTGAGGGCGAGGAGGCCGGCGGGCGTAGCCGGCGCGGCCGGAGCGCCTGCGGCGCCGGCCCCAGCTCCCGCCGCGCCCGCCGGCGGCCACGCCGGCACGCCGGTGACGAAGGCGTAGCCGATCTCGCCTTCGCCGGCGCGGATCTCGGCCCACTCCTCGTCGCTGAGGGTGTCGATGGCCATGGGGTGAAGCACCTTCTCTTCCTTGTTCGCCATGTCGTCGGCCATCTTGGCCAGCGCCAGGCAGGTGCTCACCGCCAGGGCGGCCTCGTCCGCGGCGATCGCCTCGCGGGCCTGCTTGATGAGGGCGCGCACATCGTCGTGGATCGCCCACATCACCTTGCTTGGTCCCTCCACGCCGTGCGCTTCCAGGTAGGGGAACAGCTGGTTCTCCTTGCGCAGGTAGTGCACGTTGACCTCGGCGAGGCGCTCCACAGTGCCGGCCAGCGCGGTCTTGAGCCGCCCCCAGGCGTCGGGCGCCGGCGGCTCGCCGATCGCCTCCGCGACCTTGCGCAGCGAAGCGGTGACCTGAAGCAGCGCCTGGTTCTCGCGCTGGAACGTGTCGATCGGGTGACCGGGCGCAGCGCTGACCGCCGCGTGGCCCTCCAGGGCGTCGGCGAACACCTGCACGTGTACGTCGCAGAGCCGCTTGACGTCGTCGGCGGGCACGCCATCCTCGATGAGCCGCTGCTCCATGGCGGCGATCTCGGTGGCCTCCACATCGGCGATGAGCTCCTCGAAACGCGGCTTGACCTCCTCGGCGGTCTTGCCCGCGTGCAGCTCGCCGACGATGGCGGCGAGCTCGGCCAGACGCGCCGGGTCGACGGTGTCGACGCCGGGCGCGTCGGCGACGTCCGGCCGCACGCCCGTCTTCGCCTCGATCTCCCCGGCGAGGTCGTTCATCAGCTGGTTGAGCGGCACGTTGGCCAGCTGCGTCGCCTTGTCGAGGGTCGCCATGCGACCCATGGTGCGGCGCAGCACCGGGTTGGTGAGCTTGCCGAACTCGGGGTGGTAGGCGGCGAGGTACTCGAGAAGGAAGGGATACTCCTTGAGCAGCGTGTGCACGGTGGTCTTGGGCGTGAGGGTGAAATGGTCCGGCGCGGTCGTCATACCCGACTCCAATGGTTGGGATTAGGTTCTGACCGGATGGTACCACTGGGCAACGGCGCCCACGCTTGACCTTGCTCAAGCCTCCGCGGCGGGCGCACGCCGCACGTGCCGTACGCGCCGCGGCTGTCACCCCCTGCGGCCCGCCGGCGGCCGCCGCCGGCCAGCCGGCATGCGCTCGTCCGCGGCGGCTGCCGCAGCCGTGGGAACCGCCGCGGCCGCCGGGGGTCACCGCAGCCGCCGGGCGGCCCCGCAGGCTCGCTCCTGGGCGGCCCCGCAGGCTCGCGCGCGGGCGGCCCCGCAGGCTCGCGCGCGGGCGGTGCCGCAGGCTCGCGCGCGCGCGGCGCGGCCCC
>JBAXRL010001069.1:0-1501 GCA_037131205.1 Actinomycetes bacterium
CCCAAGATCGCCGAGGAGCACGCCGAGCTCGCCGAGCTGTTCGCGGAGGCCGCCGCGGGCGCGCCGCCGACGCCCGGCGCGCCATCCGTCCGCGACCCCGACCGTCACGACCCGCGCGTCGCCCACGAGGTCGGCGACCTGCTGTTCGCCACCGTCAACGTCGCCAGACTGCTGCACATCGACCCGGAGCTGGCCCTGCGCGAGGCTTCGCGGCGCTTTGAGCGCCGGGTCACGGCGGCCTCCGAGCTGGCGGCCGCCGAAGGCGGCGACTGGTCTGCGTTAGACTTGCCGCTGCAAGAGCAGTACTACCAGCGCGCCAAGGCCGGCGAGACCGCCGCGGCCTCCGGCCACGAGTGAGCGAGAGGGAGACCCCAATGACCACGATCATCGACGTCACCGCCAGGCAGATCCTCGATTCGCGCGGCAACCCCACTGTGGAGGTCGAGGTCGAGCTCGAGTCGGGCGCGGTTGGCCGCGCCGCCGTACCCTCCGGGGCGTCCACCGGCGAGTACGAGGCCGTGGAGTTGCGCGACGAGGGCGGCGAATACATGGGCAAGGGCGTGCGCACCGCCATCGACAACGTCAACAACGTGATCGCCGAGGAGATCGTCGGCTTCGACGCCACCGATCAGCGCCTCGTCGACCGTATGCTCATCGAGCTCGACGGCACGCCCAACAAGGCCAAGCTGGGCGCCAACGCCATCCTCGGCGTGTCGCTGGCCACGGCCTACGCGGCCGCGGCGGCGCTCGAGCTGCCGCTCTACCAGTACATCGGCGGCTGCAACGCCTATCAGCTGCCCGTGCCCATGATGAACATCATGAACGGCGGCAAGCACGCCGACAACAACGTCGACCTGCAGGAGTTCATGATCATGCCGCTCGGCGCCGCCAGCTTCGAGGAGGCGCTGCGCATCTGCGCCGAGGTCTATCACGGCCTCAAAGCCGTGCTCAAGGGCAAAGGCCTGTCCACGGCCGTCGGCGACGAGGGCGGGTTCGCCCCGGACCTCGCCTCCAACGAGGCGGCCATCCAGGCGATCATGGCGGCCATCGACGCGGCCGGCTACGAGGCCGGCAACGATGTGTTCATCGCTCTCGACCCGGCCGCCTCGAGCTTCTACGTGGACGGCCAGTACGTGCTCGAGAGCGAGGGTCGCAGCCTCAGCTCGGCAGAGATGGTCGACTACTACGCGAAGCTCGTCGACACCTACCCGATCATCAGCATCGAGGACGGCCTCGCCGAGGACGACTGGGACGGCTTCAAGCTCATGACCGAGAGGCTCGGCGCGCGCATCCAGGTCATGGGCGACGACCTCTTTGTGACCAACACCGAGCGCCTGGCGAAGGGCATCGAGCTCGGCTGCGCCAACTCGATCCTCATCAAGCTCAACCAGATCGGCACACTCAGCGAGACGCTCGACGCCATCGAGATGGCCAAGCGCGCGGGCTGGACGGCGGTGTGTTCGCACAGGTCCGGCGAGACGGAGGACACCACGCTCGCCGA